>NZ_DAIOEU010000017.1:0-75012 GCF_036746095.1 Dyella sp. | reverse complement strand
TCAAACTGGTCCAGCCACCCCGGCAATGCCGGGGGTTTCTTGTTTCACAATGACGTCGTTTTAGCTTTCCCGCAGAACAGCGAAAAATTTCCCAGGACAGCAGTGGGCGCAGGCCGGAATCCAGTTATATACATCGTGCGAAGCACGCTAAGCCTTTATGTCGTGTGCTGCGCACGGCCATTTTTTACTGGATTCCGGACTGCGCCGGAATGACCAGCAAGCGGTGCAGGGCGGGGTGAGCGGTACGCGAACCCCAACATCGGCTGGCTCACCCCGCAGCGTTGGGGTTCGGCCGCGGCTCACCCCAATCTACAAAAAAACCGCCACCGGCACGCACACATATGCCGGCAGCGGTAACGGGGACAAGCCGAGAAACGTCAGAAGTTGGCGCGGAACACGAGCTCGTAGCGGCGATCGGTCATGAACAGCGCGCGCGTGTACAGGTTCCAGTCCACGTAACCGTTGACGTACGTGGTCGGGCCCATCAGCACCTTCTGCACGGTGTTGGTGAGGTTGTTCATCTGCAAACCCAGCTGCATGTTCTTGTTGAGGTGATAGAAGATCGACGCATCGAGCTGTCCGGATGCGGCATTCCACATCGGCAAGTACGTATCGCCCGAATCGACCGGCGTGATCAGGTAGCGGCTGCGCCACGACCAGGCCAGGCGCGCGGACCAGTTGCCGTACTCATACATGCCCGTGACGTTGTAGTTGTGCGGCGACAGGCCCTGCATCGGCAGGCCTGGATTGGTGACGACATCGGTGGACGGGCACGAGCCGTTGCCGTGGTTCGGGTCGCAGGAAGTGGTGCCTTGCACCTTGCTGCTCTGCAAGAAGGTGTAGTTGGCCTGCACGCCCAAACCCTTCAAGGGGCCCGGCAGGAAATCAAAGAACTGCGAGTAGCCCGCTTCGGCGCCCTTGACGGTGCCTTTGCCCGCGTTGGTGGGGCCGCTTACCGCCACCGGTACGCCATCGATGATCTGCGTGTGGACTTCGGTAGTGATGTAGTTGGAGATGTTCTTCTTGAACACCGTGGTGTACAGCTCGCCGGTAGGCGCGAAATACCACTCCAACGCCGCATCGAACTGGTTGGCTTCCATCGGCTTCAGGCTGGGATTGCCGCCGGTGGTGGCATTGAATCCGGCGAGCTGTGCCTGCTGGCCGGGGCCGGTCGAGCTCCATGACGTACCGATCACCATGTACGAATTGAGCTGGCTGATGGTCGGGCGAGTGATGGCTTTGGACGCGGCCAGGCGCAATTGCAAATCGTCGGTCAGCTTGAAGCGCAGGTTAAGGCTGGGTAGCAGGTTGTGGTAGCTGTAAGCACCGTTGATGGGCGTGGTGGCGCCATTGAACAGCGCCATCTCGGCGGGCGTGATGCCTGCGGAATTCTGGATGGTGTCCGACGAAGGATAGGTCACCGAGCCGTTCGCGTTCACGCTGGTGCGGACGAAGCGCATGCCGATGTTGCCATCGAAGGGAATGCCCAGCGCGGTGTCGTTGCCAAAATACAGCGAGGCATACGCGGCCTGGGTGGATTCGTGCATGTAGTCGGCGCTCATGCCCGAGCCGGGATTGCACACATCGCCTTGTGCCGTGCTGAAGACTTGCGGACACCAGCCGCCAGCGACACCGGACATTTCAAGCGCGCGCAACGCCGAAATTGCACCGTAGTAGTTGCCCACCAATGCCATGGTGGGAAACACCAGCGTGCTGGGCAACCTGGTCTGGCCGCGAAAGAAATTGCTGAACGTGAACTGCTGGTTCATCCAGGCCGGAACATTGTTGGCCCAATCCAGTGACGAGGGGCCGGTGTAGCCGCTCTGCCAATCCTGGCTGATCGGACCCCAGTTGTAGCTGCTGCTGTTGTTGTTGCTGTAGGTGTCGTGGCTGGTAAAACGCAGGCCGACACGGAAGTACTGCAACCAATTGCTGTCCTGGAAGTTGTATTCGAAGTCGGTGTGCACGGCGCGCAGCATCGCGTAGTCGTATTCGAGATGATCCAGCGCGGCGCCGAGATAGTAGTTGGCGTAATTGGTCAGGCTATTGGGGTTAGTGGTGTTCGATGGAATGTATTTGTACGTGGTGTTGTTCAACAGCGTAAGGCTGGGCGTGCCGCTGCCCATGTTCACCTCGGACGGTGGCATGAAGAACTGGTTGTAGACCGTGAAGTCCGTGGTGTTGGCGGTGGACTTGACCAGCTGGACCCCGCCCGACCAGATCATGTTGTCGCTGATGTTGTACTTGAACGTGTTGGTCCAGTCGGTGGTGCGAACGAACTGGCTTTGCTGGCGGGTGAGGGCGTAGTAATTGGGACCGCCGATCGGCGGGTACCCCGTACTCAACGTGGCCTTGGCCGGGCCGGTACCTCCGCCTTGCCATGATGCGGACACCATGTCGCCGCTCTCATACACGCCGTTGTCGTAGCTGAACGACGTGCCCGGCACCGGGATCATGTTGTAGTAGTTGCCTTCGTTGGCCTGCACTTCGTGCTCCTGCCATTGAAGGCTGTAGTTGGAGCGGAAGAAGCGTGAATCGAATTCCAGGTTGTTGGTAGGACGCCACTGGAACGCGCCGTAAATGCCGGTGCGCCGGCGTTGCATGTCCATCTCGTAGTAGTTGATGTCGCCCGGAATCGCCACGTTGCCTGCGGACGACGTGGGTTCGCATGGGCAATTGCCGAGCCCGTTTTCCGGTTCGAGCACGTAGGGATTGACCTGGATGCCGTCGGTGCGCGAGGCCAGTTCGGAGAACGACACGTCGAACAACAAGCCGAATTCGCCAAGGTTTTCGGTCTTCCAGCGATTGCTGTACAGGAACGATGCGGACGGCTTGCTCCGCTTGGACATGTCGCCTTTATTGATGCCGGTCGAGAAGGCTGCCACCTGGCCCGGTGCGTCAAAGGGCATGCGTGTGCGCAGATCCACCGTGCCGCCGATGCCGCCCTCGATAAGTTCCGCTGACGGGTTCTTGTATACGTCCACGCCTTGCATCAGCTCCGCCGGCACGTCTTCGAAGCTCAGCGAACGGCCGTTGTTGGCCGAGAAGCTTTCGCCGCCGTTGAGCAAGCTGGCGACATAGGGAAGACCACGAATCAATACGCCGCTACCTTCGGCGGATGGATGATCCGGATCGTTGTCGGCCAGATAGTGGTCGACCGTCACGCCGCTGATGCGCTGCAGGGTCTCCGTCACGCTGCGGTCGGGCAGGGCGTTGATGTCGGTGGCGGTGACCGAGTCGATGATCTGGTCGGCGTTCTGTTTCAGCGATTGCGACGACTCCAGGCTGGCGCGAATGCCGGTGACGGTGACGCCGGCAAGGTTCTTGATGTCGTTTGGTTGCTCGGCTTTTTTCTTCCGGGCCGGATCGGCCTTTGCATCGGCTGTAGCAGGCTTTTGCGTTGATACGTCGGCGGCAGGGCCGGTATTTTGCGCCAAGGACATGGCCGGTACGTCCAGCAGTGCCAGGCCCACGGCGATGGCAATGGCCAATCGGCGGCCGGACAGCGAAACGGTGGCAGGTGGATACGCGTCATGCTGCAATCCCAAAGCTTGCCTCTTGCTCTTCATCTTCGACACTCCCCTCGTCGGTATGCAAAGGCCGTCACTGGCGTGCACCAGCCGGCGTATGTGTTTTTCATCGTCATGCCGGACCTGGCCCATGAAACATTCGAAGGCGCCCCCCGGCGCCCCGTCTCGGGCTTGGCGTAGTGGATATGACAGGTTATGCAGGCACAATTACGAAACAGCGGATGGACTTTAATGATTTTTCGTTTGCAGTCGCCGCATGGAGTTAGCGCTACCAATCCCATGATTTATGGATCGAAATGTTTGATGCGTTGCAAAAATATGGTGCAGGAATTTTGGCCGTGGGGCAGAAAATGCAAAGTCTTCACGTGAGCGATCCGCTTGACTGGAGGCGATGCGGCACTGGAATGGTGCGCGATCAGGCAAATCTTGCGCGTGCAAATTCATAAAGCCATGGCTTGCTTTGCCCGGCCATATGCGCTTTTTCTCGCCTCCGGCAATAGCCGCATGTTCCAGCGCGGATCATCATTCCGGTCTTCGCCGGCAGCGCGTCAGCCCCTGCGAAGCGTGATCTTCTGCGCGCCACTGTGCGTGGATTTCAGCGTAAAGATGATAGCGTTAACACGCATTGGCGCTCGATCGCCATCAGCTGGTCCTGGTGATGCAGGCTTGTAATGGCGCTCGCAGCAAAATGAACGCGTCGGTGTGGCGCAACCTCAGCATCAACAGAACTTGCGCGTAAGCCGAGATTGCCATCGCGGCTTACGCATTCGGTTTCCACCATCGAATCGCTTCGGCTGGCAACTGCACGGCGACCGATTCGGGAACAGCGTGGCTGACGGGTACCGATACCCATAATCGTCCCTGGCCGCATCGCATACCCAACTGCACTGTGCGTCCGATCACATGCCGCACTTCGATCGACACCGTAACGGCATCCGGCACATCATCGCGTGCATTCACCAGGCGGATCGCCTCCGGATCGATCGCCCAATCCACCTCTCCCTCAAACGCATGGCTGTGGACGGGCAACGCAATGCCGCCGTCTTGCCACAGCAATCGCCGCGCATCGATACGCCCGCGGTGCACATTGCGATGGCCCAGCAAGCGGGCCGCCGAGCCATCGACAGGGTTGGCATTGACCTCGGCCGGCGAGCCGATCTGGATGATGCGCCGCCCGTGCATCAACACCAATCTATCGGCCACTGCAGCCAGGTGCGGATCGTGGCTGACGGCCAGCGCAGGTATGCCGAACTCGTGCACCTCCCCGATCAATTCGGCGATGACATCGTCGCGCGTGGCCGGATCGAGCGCCGAGGTAGGTTCATCCAGCAACAGCAATTGCGGCCGGCGTGCCAAGGCGCGCGCCAGGGCCACGCGTTGCTGTTGTCCGCCCGATAGCGTGGCCGGATAACGCTCGGCGAATTCCGCCATGTGCACGCGTTCCAGCAGTTGCAGCGCCTGCGCGCGTCGCTGCGTGCCGCGCAAGGCAAAGGCGACGTTCTGCCAGGCGTTGAGATGCGGAAACAAGGCATAGCCTTGCGGCAGATAACCCACCGCGCGGTGTTGCGGCGGCATGCCGCCAAAGGGCGTGCCTTGTGCCGGCGTCAAGCCAGCAATGGCACGCAGCAACAGCGATTTGCCTTCGCCGCTGGCGCCAAGCAATACCGTAAAACCTTCGACGTCGAAGGCGGCATGCAAGGCGATGGGGCGTTCGATACGGTAATCGATACGCATCAGATCAGGCGCCTGCGGCGCGCGGCCAGGCCAAGGATCAATGGCAACGGCATGGCCACCAGGAAGAACACCCACAGCAGCGGATAGACCGCATCCAAGCCGATGTTCTGCAGATTCACCCATAGCTTTACCGGGATGCCCTGCGGGTAGTACGCCACGATCAACACCGCGCCGAATTCGCCCAGTGCGCGCACCCACGCGAGTGCGATGGCCGCGGCCAGGCCGAGTTTCGCCATCGGCAGGCTCACGCGCACGAAACTGCGCCACGGCGAATGCCCCAGCGTCAGCGCGATCTGTTCCAGCTCACGCGGTACGCCTTCGAAGGCGGCGCGTGCGGCAATCACGTAGTAGGGCAGTGCGCTGTAGAACTGCGCCATCACGAAGGCCGGCCCGGAGTTGGTAAGCACCAGGCCCGCACGTTCCAACATGTTGCCAACCGGCGCATACGGCCCGTACATGGAGGCCAGCAGCAAGCCCAGTGCAAGCGGTGGTGTGAGCAAGGCGAGCAGCAACAGCGCATCGATCAGCCACTGGCCGCGCATGCGATGCCGCGCCAGCCACCAGGCCAGTGGCGTGCCCAAGGCGATGATCAGGATCAGGGCGAGCACGCTGTAGCCCAGCGATACGGCGATGGCGCTGCCGTCGCCGTCGGCAAAGCCGAGGTGACGCCACGACGTGACGAAGGCGAGGCCGATGAAGGGCGCGGCCAGCAACAACAGCGTCAGCAAGCTGATGAGTGTTGGAAACCGGGGCTTGAATACCGTGCGCGTCATGTCTGCTCTAGCGAGATACCCGTGGCAGGTTGGGATGTCGTGGGCTGGGATGGCAATCCCAGCTTTCTTTCAGCGCCATGATGCAGGGAGTGCCATCCCAGCCGACGCAGCAGCTTACAAATCATTTCCGCGCGGCGCGCTGTAACCATGCTCGCGAAAAAGTGCCTGCCCCTGCGCGCTTTGCAGAAAGCCCACGAAATCCCGCGCCAACGCCGGCTGCGGGGCATTGCCCAGCACGCCGGCGTAAAACACCAATGGCTGCACGCGCAAGGTCTTGCCGTTATCCAGCGTGATGGAGGCACGGTCGTACCACGGCTTCTGCATATCGGGATCGCCGAGATTGATTTCGCCCGGCAAGGCAATCGTCGGCAGGTGATGCGATTGCGCGGCGCTGAGGTAACCGATGGCCGCGTCGATCTGGCCGGCTTCCAGCCGCGACATCAAGGACGGTTCGGTGAAGATCTGCGCCGGATTCCCGCTTGCGCCGGCGATGGCCTTCAGCAGATCGGGCCGATGGTAGTAGTCGGCCGCCAGCTGCAGGGCTAGCAGGACGTTCGCGCCTTGCGGGTCGACCGCCGGATCGGTACGCCCCAGCCGCAAACCCCTTTCGCGCAACACCTCGTACCACTTCTTTTTACCCTGCGATGCTGCGGCAAGCTCGTTGGCGAAACGGCTATGCGGGCTGTAGATCACCACCATCTGCGTGCTGGCGACCGGTACCGCGACGCGCACCAAGCCCGCCTGCTTGAGCACTTGCATGGGGCCAGGGGTGATGGTGACGAATACGTCCGCTTGCAACTGGTGCGCGGCAAGCAGGCGCGCCAGGGCGTAGGAGCCTTGGCCGATGCCTTGGTAGGTGGCGTGATGGGCTTTGGCGAAGGTGGGGCCGGCGGCGTTGTCCATGACCACGCCCATGGAGCCGGCGTAAGCGATGCGCAGCGTAGGGGTGGTTTGTGCGGTGGCTGCCGCAGAGATAAGACTCAAGAACAATGCGCAGAGTACGCGCTTGCAAACCCTCTCCCCTCCGGGGAGAGGGAAGGGTGAGAGGCCGGTCTTGCGAAAGTACGGCTTACGAAGCGTGGCTTTGATGGGGTTTGAGACAAGCCCTGCCCCCTCACCCCAGCCCTCTCCCCGGAGGGCAGAGTGAGCAATGCGTAACGTCATGTGGCATTCCTTCCTGAAGGCTTCTGCACACGCTTGCGCGCGCTATCGCGCACATCCACATCGAACAGGATCTGCAGCGTTTCGCCGCTCGGCGTGGAAAGCGCGAACCGCAAACCGTCCCGCGTCGGCAGCCGTTCGCTCAGCGTGCGCACTTCCTGTTCCGGCAGGCAGATGTGCAGCACGGTGCCTTCCCGCCGCCACTCGATCCGCGGCGACAAACTCACTTGCTGTATCTCGATATGCCCATCGGGCAGGCTGGTGCGATTGTCCGCGGAACCGCCTTCCAGCAGCCGGGCCAGCTCGTCTTCATCGATGCGCAGCCGCAGGCTCTGGCCTTCCAGTTGCACTCTCATGCATTCACCTCTCGCCAGGTTTGTTCCGTATTGCAGTCGACCAATTGTGCCGCTTCATCCATGGGCAGGGATATCTCCTGCACGCCCACGCGTTCCTGCAATGCACGCAAAGAGCGGACGCGCTTGTCGTGCGAGGTCAGCAGTACGTGCAAGGCATCGCGGCAACGTGCGTCCAGCTGCAGGCGCATCGGTAGCACGTGGTCCGTAAAGCGCACGCAACCGGCCGTGGATGCGGTATCGCGAAGGCGCACAAGCAATGATGGCTGCAGGCATGGCATGTCCACCGGAACAATCAGCAAGACGCCATCCGGGCAAGCTGCGGCAATGCCTGCGATGCCGCCGACGGGTCCCGCGTGCGATACCGGATCGGTCACGCCCCGATAGTCGGGGCGATCGCCGCTCACTTTCACGGCATGCACGCCCGCGGCCAGCAATGTATCGATCTGGTGCTCGATCAGCGGACGTCCACGCCACGGCAGCAACGCCTTGTCGCGCCCCATGCGCGAGGAAAGGCCACCGGCGAGCACCACGCCGATCAGGGACATGCGTCAGTGCTCGTGCCCGTGCGCATGCGTTTCCTGGCCGTGCGCGGCGGCCTGTTCGGCTTCGCGCTGTTCTTCGCACAGGGAACAGCCTTCGCTCCATGCGCTGTCGCCATCGATGTAGTGCTCCTGCTTCCAGATCGGCGCTTCGTGCTTGACCGCTTCGATCGCCAGCCGGCAGGCGCGGAAGGCTTCGTCGCGATGCGGTGTGCCGGCGGCGACGATGACGGCGATTTCGCCGATGCGCAGCTCGCCTTTGGCGTGGGCGATGTAGAGCTTCATCGGGCTGCCGATTTCTTTGCGCGCGCGCTCGCCGATTTCCTGGAAGGTGCGCAGCGCCAGCGGCTCGAACAGGTCGTAGCTGATGCCGGTGACGACGCGGCCGAGATTGTGTTCGCGCACCTTGCCGATGAACATGTCGATGCCGCCGAAGCGCGGGTCGGAAACGAAGGCGAGCGCGGCGGCGGGGTCCAGTTGCGCTTCGCAGATGTCGATGACGGCGGTGTGCAGGTCGGTCATGGGTGTCAGTGCTCGAAAATTTCTTTTACTGCCGTCATTCCCGCGAAACCGGGAATCCATATTGCTCTGATGCAAGAGTAAAGGTGGATGCCCGCTTTCGCGGGAATGACGGCCATGAGGCTGTGCGGTCCATATTAGCCACCACTCACCGGCGGCAAAATCGCCAGCTGCCCATCCTCCGGCAGCATGCGGTGGTTGTGCAGGATTTCATCGTTGCTGGCAAACGCCGAACGCTGTACCAGCCCCGCACTGATATGCGGTGCCTGCTCGCGCAGATGCGCGCGCAGCAAATCGCGCAACTCGGCGATGGTGCAAGATGCCGGTGCTTCCAGCTCGATAAAGCCGTGCGGATCGGCATCGCGCAGTGCGCCGAACAGGGCTATGCGAACCTTCATGCGGCGCTCCCATCAGGCAGGGGGAATTCCAGATGCCCGGCTCCGTATACGCGCACCATCGCGCCGGCGGGCAGCGCATCGACATCGGCCGGCACCACCGCCCATGCATTGGCATCGGCGAGCGGACGGATGCGGTAGGACTCCTGTCCTTCCAGCACCTCCACGCCCAGGCGTCCTTGCGCATCGACGTGCAGGCGGCTCTTGAGATGAAAACGCAGGCGCGGCTTCTTGTTGTAGGGCTTGATCAGTGCCGCGCGACGCACGGCTTCCGCTGGCAAACCGAGCATTACGCGCAGCGCAGGCTCCACGAAAAAGCGCAACCCCACCGCGACGGCAATGGGATTACCCGGCAAGCCGAACAGCAATACATCGCCCGGCAGGCGCGCGAACAACAGCGGTTTGCCGGGACGGATCGCTACCTTGTGGAACAGCGTTTGCGCGCCCAGACGGTCCAAGGCCTGGGGCACGAAATCGTAGCGACCCATCGACACGGCGCCGCTGGTCACGACGATTTTCGCGCCGGCCTCCAGCGCGCGGCGCATCGCCGCTTCAAACGCATCCACGTCATCACCCACCGTTTCCACGTGCACGACGTCCGCGCCGGCAAGCGGCAGGCGCGCGGCGAGGAATGGGCCGTTGGAATTGCGGATCTGGCCCGGCGCCAATGCTTGCGCGGGATCGTCGACCAATTCGCGCCCGGTACAGATCACCGCGATGCGCGGGCGCTGTGCGACGGATACGTTGGCAACGCCGAGCGCCGCCAACAGCATCAGGTGTTGCGCCTGCAAAGCAGTGCCGGCATGCAGCACATTTTCGCCATGCGCGACATCCGAGCCGGCCGTGCGCACGTTCTGTCCAGGCGCTACGTCGGCCAGCAGGCGCACGCGCGAGGGGCCGAAGCGTTCGGTCTGTTCGACCGGGACAACGCGATCCAGTCCGTCGGGAATGCGCGCGCCGGTCATGATCTCCCAGGCGCCGATGCCGGCACGGCTCACTCCGTCGCCGGCTGCCTGCTCGCCTTCGATATCCAGCTCGGCGCCGGCAGGAACGATCGCCCTGCCGCTCAGCGCAAAACCATCCATGGCCGAGTTGTCGAAGGGCGGCAGGTCCACCGTGCTGATGACGGGTTCGGCAAGCACGCGGCCCATGCATGCGCCGATAGGGCACTCTTCTGCAGCGAGTTTTGCGCAGGCGCCGCGCACGATGCGCACGGCTTCTTCGTAGGTGAGCGTGTCCTGGCTCATGCGTCAATATCCCAGGCAGCCGGTGTTCTCACACCCGTCATCCCAGCGAAAGCTGGCATCCAGTGCCTTTCCGCGCAACAGTCGCTGGATTGACCAGCATTCGCTGTTGAAAGACGCCTCACCGTTCGCTGGATTGACGACATGGAGACTGTCGTGACATTTGAGCTGCTTGCTCATGCATGTCCCTCGCCTGCAACCATGCTTATCGCATGTGCAAGTATGGGCGCCAGGATATCCATGCCCTGCGCCACGGCTTTCGCACTGCCCGGCAACGCAATGACCAATGTGCTGCCGACCTGCACCGCATCCGCACGGCTCAGCCAGGCCATCGGCGTGTGCTGGCTGCTTTCGCTGCGGAACAGTTCGCCGATGCCATCGACATGGCGATCCGCCACCATCGCCAGTGCCTCGGGCGTGCGATCGCGTGGGCCGAGTCCGGTGCCGCCAGTGCAGAGGATCAGCTTGACGCCGCTGCCGGCAAGCTCGCGCAGGCGGGCGGCGAGCGGCTCGGGTTCGTCCGGATGCAGTTCGACGTCATGCACATCCGCACCCAGGCCGCGCAGGCGTTCCACCAGCAACGGGCCGGAAGCATCGGCATATTCGCCACGGCTGGCGCGGTCGCTCAGCGTGATCACCACGGCACTGATGCCATCGAGCTTGGCGATGCCGCGCGGCTTGTAGTGCTCGCGCTCCGCCTCGCTCATCCCTTCCGGATGCAGCCACAAGCCTTTCTTGCCGCCTTCCTTGAATAGCAAACGCACGCCGCCAAAGGAAAGGGCGGGCTCCACCGGCTTGGTCAGGTCATAGAGCGTCAATAACGCCGCGCTCGCGCCGGCCAGTGCTTCCATCTCCACGCCAGTGCGCGCGAAGGTTGCTACTTCGCAATAGACGCGAATGGCGTGGCGTTCGCTTACCGGTTCGCAGCGTACGTCGATGTATTCCAATGACAGGGGATGGCACAGCGGCATCAGCTGCGATGCGTTCTTGGCGCCTTGCAGGCCGGCGATTTCCGCCATGACCATCGCATCGCCCTTCGGCAGGCGGCGTTCGACGATTTGTGCAAATGCATCGGCGCCTGCACTCAATTCGCCAACGGCCACTGCACGACGCGCAGTGATGCGCTTACGGCGCACGTCGGCCATATGAAAGTGGGCGCGTTCCTCGCGCTGATACATGAATCAACCCCCGGTAGATGCGAGATGAGGCGTGATGCCGGTACGCCCTTCGTGCAGGAAATGCCCCTGTTCCTTGCGGCCGATCTGTCCGCCGATGGCGCGCACCAGGTCTTCCAGTTGATCGTCCGACTGCAGCAGCGGGCGCAACGGAATGCCGAATTCGCCGAACAGGCAAAGGCGCAGATCGCCGGTGGCGGTGACGCGCAGGCGATTGCAGCCGGCGCAGAAGTCCTTGGAATAGGGCGCGATGATGCCGATGCGGCCGGCGTAGTCCGCGTGGCGGTATTCGCGCGCCGGGCCGGCATCGGCGGCGCGCGGCAACGCTTGCCAGCCGTGCGTCAGCAATTCCGCTTCCAGCGTTTCCGCACGCACGTGATGGTCGCGGAAGAACGGCAGGTTGTCGCCGGTCTGCATCAATTCGATAAAGCGCACGCCGATACGCCGGTCGCGCAGGTAATCCAGCCAGGCCGGCAGCTGCCGGTCGTTGACGTCGCGCAACAGCACCGCATTGAGCTTGACCGATGGCAGGCCGGCAGCCAGCGCCATGTCCACGCCATGCAGGATGTCATCCAGCCGGTCATGGCCGGTGATGCGCGCGAATGCCGCGCGGTCCAGGCTGTCCACGCTGACGTTGATGGCGTTGAGCCCGGCATCCATCCACTGGTGCAGGTGGCGGCTGAGCAGGGTGCCATTGGTGGTCATCGCCAGCTTGGCGATGCCGGGCACGGCGGCGGCCGTGCGCAGGATGTCGGTAAGGTCCTTACGCACGCTGGGCTCGCCGCCGGTAATGCGCAGCTTGTGCATGCCCATTTCGGTAAAGCCGCGCAGCAGGCGCGTGATCTCCGCCAGGGACAGCGGCGAGACGGCATTCGCCCCGGCGTGGTAGCCGTGCGGCAAACAGTACGTGCAACGGAAATTGCACGCAGGAATGATCGACAACCGCAAATACGGAAACCGACGGCCGTACCGATCAGCCAGCGGGGACATGCATCTTTGCTCCTTTCCAAGTGGGGAGGCGGCCGCGTTTCCGCGGCCACCCTGGTGGCCCCCTGGGGGACCACGGGCGCCTGGCCGTATTCCGGTAAGAGAACCTTAGGCCGGGTGCCTCGGAGTTGTGTGGTAGTGCGCTCAGAGGTGGATGTAACTATCCGCTGATTGGGGGTGTTCGTCTATGACGGTTTTGTCATGTGGGGATTTGTGCAGGGGGCGTGTTGAATTGTGTACTGGACGGTTTGATTGCACTTTGTCGTTCTTGCGATGAAGGCCGGGTTTTCTTTTTAACCTGCATGGAGTGTGGATGTCTGGTGAAATCGAGGCAACGCCTCAACTCACGCGATACAACCACCGCGCGCAATGCCAGGCCCTTCAGCAAAGAAAAACATCATCCATTGCGAATATCGCAGACCACACTCCCCAATCGATCCCGCTGCGCCAAGATCAGCCCCAGTTGCCCCAGTACCAACCGCGCAACTTCATCCTCCACCCCATCCGCCGCAGGCACCACACGCTGCTCCGCCTCGCTTTCCGGCGCGAACGCCCCCGCACGCACCACCAACGCATCCGCCAACTGCTCCAACCGCGTAACCACCAGATTGCCCACAAGCGTCACCGTATCGCGCGCATCCGCACACCCGATCGCCTGCCGATGCGCACCCAGTGCGGAAATATGCCCAAGCATCGTGTGCGCGATGGTCAGGAAGCGCAGCAGGTCTTCGTTGCCGCGTTGCCGGCGTCCCGGCTCGCGCAGCATGTTGGCGAGCATGCCGCTCAATGCCGCATCGGCGTTGTGGGCTTCGCGCCGGGCGATGCGGTAGGGAAGGTCATCGCGCTTGCCATGCCTGTATTGCGCGATCACCTGTTGCAGATAGCGCGCATCGTTGCGCATCGTGTTGGACAGCACCTGGTCGAGCTGGCGGCCCTGCCAGTCCGGCAGGACCACGTAGATCGACAGCGCAGCAATGGCTGAGCCGATCAGGGTATCGAGCAGGCGCGGCCACATCACGTCGTAGCCATTGCCGGCCTCGCTGAAGCACAGCACCACGAAGACGGTGATCGACGCGGTGGCAAGGGTGTAGCGCCGCAGGCGCGCGGCAAAGAACACCACGCAGGAGAGCACGGTCAGCAGCAATGGCCATGGTTCGGCGGGCAGCAGGCGCAGGGTGGCCCAGCCCAGCACCACGCCGATCACCGTGCCGGACACGCGCTGCAGCATGCGCGTGAGGGTGGCGCCATAGCTCGGCTGGCAAACCAGCAAGGTGGTCAGCAGGATCCAGTAGCCGTGCAGAGGATGCACCAGGTGCAGCACGCCGAAGCCTACCGTCAACGCCAGCGCCAGGCGGATGGCATGGCGGAAGCGCGAGGAGCGCGGCGTGAGCTGGATGGTGATGCGCTCCCACACTTCGCGCGCGGTTTGCGGGCCAGGGTTTTGCAGGGCGCCGTCTTCGCCGTCGAGCGTCATCGGCGATTGCTCGTTTTCCAGCAGCGCCTGGATCGTGGTGATATTGCGCAGCAGGGCGTCCAGCGAGCGCAGCAGTGGTTCGGATGCAGGCTGTATCGTGCCGCGCACCGCATGGATCGCATCACGCAGATCGCTTTGCGCGGCGCGCAGGTCGGCGGCGGGTTCGGGCGAGGTGCGCAGGCGCAGCGCCTCGGCTTGCCTGCGGCATTGGCGCGCCTGCAAGCGCAGGATGTGTTCGCAACGGAACAGCACGTCGCTGTGATAGAACGCCTCGGCCAGTTCGATGTACGGATAGTGCGCGGAGCTGACGCGCTCGTGGATGTCCTGCGCCTTGAAGTACAGCTGCAGGCGCACCGCCGTGGCGCCGCGCGGGCGGCGCATGCCGATGCGGTCGATCAGCACGATGCGGGTATCGTTGAGCGCGTCCACCACTTGCTCGTTCTGCATGGCCAGCGTGAACAGCAGCGCGTCGCGGTCGATGCCGTGCACGGGCGTGAACAGCGCCGCCTTGGTTTCCAGGTAATCGCCCAGCGCATCGAAGACGCGCGCCAGGGCATGGCGTACGGCGAGCTGCGGCGACAGCACGCTCCATAGCAGCGACAGCGATCCGTACCAGGCGGCGCCCACGAGCAATTGCAGCGGCTCGGTGAGCAGTGAAGCAGGCGGATGCGGCTGGTCGGTGCCGATCATGGTGTACACCGCCAGGATCAGCGTGCCGCCGGCGATGGTGGCGTAGCGCGCGCTGATCGAGCCGAGCATCACCAGCACGAAGGTCATCGCTGCCAGGGCGGGTGCGAACAGCCAGGGATGCGGCAGCAACCATTCCACCGTAAACGCCACGCCGGCAAAGCAGCACAGCGTGACCAGCAGGGTGAGCGAGCGGCTGCGCCAGTGGTCTTCGGTTTCGGCCAGCGCGCAGGCGATGACGCCGAGCATGGCGGGGATCATCGCGGCGTCTTGGTTGCGCCACAGGCAATACAGAATCACGCCGCCGAGCGCGAGCAGCACACGCTGGCATTCGGCAAAGCGATCCGAGCCGCGCAGGCGGCGCCAGTAGTGGAGCAGGTCGGGGTGGCTGGGCATAGGACAAGGATACATGCTGCTATGCAACATGTGCCTTTCAACGGGGCATGATCAGCTCCCTCTCCCGCTTGCAGGGGAGCAGGCATGGAATCCCGGCTTTCATGCAGATGGCGATGCCAGGATTGCATCCCAGCCTACAATGCTGCTCCCACTGCCAACCCATCCCCGCATGCCTCCCACCAGCAACGCCTCTCCCGAAGCGTTCGAGCTCCGCGGCGTCAACAAGCGCTATGGCAGCGTGATCGCGCTCGACGACGTCAGCCTGCGTTTTCCGGCCGGCAGCAACACCGCCTTGATCGGCAGCAGCGGGTCGGGCAAGTCGACCTTGTTGCGCGTGCTGCTGGGATTGGAGTGGCCGGACCATGGCGAGATCTGGGTGGATGGCTCGCGCCTGGAACAGGCACAGGTGCTGGCGCTGCGCCGGCGCGTGGGCTACGTGATCCAGGAGGGCGGCCTGTTTCCGCACCTCACCGCGCTGGGCAACCTGGCCTTGTTGCCGCACCACCTTGGCTGGAACCGCGAGCGCATTCGCCAGCGCGCGGAAGAGCTGGCCGCATTGACGCACCTGCCGGAGGGCGTGCTGGAGCGCTATCCCGCCGAACTGTCCGGTGGCCAGCGCCAACGGGTGGCGCTGATGCGCGGCCTGATGCTCGATCCGGATGCCTTGCTGCTCGACGAACCGCTGGGCGCGCTCGACCCGATCGTGCGCCACGAATTGCAGGATGAGTTGAAGACGATCTTCAACCAGCTCGGCAAAACCGTGATCGTGGTGACGCACGACATGGCCGAAGCCGCGTGGTTTGCCGACCGCCTGGTGCTGATGCGCGACGGCAAGGTGGTGCAGGATGGACGGCTGGACGATCTATGCCACCGCCCGGCCGATCCCTTTGTGACCCGTTTCGTGCAAGCGCAGCGCACCTTGCGGGGTGTGGTGTCATGAAGCGCGATGACGTTCGGTTCAATCTTGAAGCGTCGTCCCGGCGAAGGCCGGTATCCAGCGACTGTCTGGACGCCCAAAGTCACTTCGCCGGGGCGACGGGGATGAAATTGATAGTCACCGCGCGTGCATGGTTGGCGATAGTCGTTCTGCTGTTGCTACCGCAATACGCGCATGCCGCGCCGGTGCGCATTGGCTCCAAGCAGTTCACTGAATCGGTGATCCTCGGCGAAATGGCGCGCCTGGCGGCACGGCAGGCGGGCATGCAGGCGGTGCACCAGCGCGAGCTGGGTGGCACCGCCATTCTGTGGAGCGCCTTGGCACACGGGGATATCGACGCATATCCGGAGTACACCGGCACGCTCACGCATGAGCTGCTGAAGAACGTGCCGCCGGACGCGGACATTCCCACCCTGCGCGCCGCGCTCAAGCCGCTTGGCATTGGCATCACCGGTTCGCTGGGGTTCAACGACACCTACGCCATCGGCATGCGCGCGGATCGCGCCGGCCAGTTGAATATCCGCAGTCTGTCGGACCTGGCCGCGCATCCAGCATTGCGCTTGGGTTTCTCCAACGAATTCATGGCGCGCAGCGATGGCTGGCCCGGCTTGCGCCAACGCTACGGTCTGCCGCAGAAACAGGTACGCGGCCTGGATCACGCGCTTTCCTATCGCGCGCTGGCCAGCGGCGCGGTGGATGCGATCGACCTCTACAGCACCGATGCGGAGATCCCCTACTACCACCTGCGCACGCTCGATGACGACCGGCATTATTTCCCGTCCTACGATGCCGTGTACGTATATCGGCTCGATCTGCAACGGCGCGCGCCCGGGTTCATTGGCGTGCTGAACAAGCTCGCTGGGCGTATCGACGCGGATGCGATGCGGCAGATGAACGCAATGGTGAAGTTGCATGGCGAAAAAGAAACCGTCGTCGCCGCGGATTTCCTCGGCGTGCAGCCGGATGGCGACGGCGCAGGGCTATGGGCGCGGCTGTGGCAGCGGACGGTGGAGCATCTGCGGCTGGTGTTGATCTCGCTGATCGCCGCCGTATTGCTGGCCATACCGCTGGGTGTGCTTGCGGCGCGCACGAAACGCCTCGGTCAATTGGTCATGGCGCTCAGCGGTGTATTGCAGACCATTCCATCGCTGGCGATGTTCGTGTTCATGATTCCGTTCTTCGGCATCGGCACGTGGCCGGCGATTGCCGCCTTGTTCCTCTACAGCTTGCTGCCGATCGTGCGCAACACTTATGCGGGGCTGATCGGCATTCCCCCGGATCTGCGCGAATCGGCCGCCGCCTTGGGCTTGCCGCGCGGCGTGCGCTTGCGCCAGGTAGAACTGCCGATGGCGACACGCTCGATCCTGGCAGGCATCAAGATCGCGGCGGTGATCAACGTCGGCACCGCGACGCTGGGCGCATTGATTGGCGCAGGCGGTTACGGCCAACCCATCGTTACCGGCATTCGGTTGGATGACACGGGCCTGATTCTGGAAGGCGCCATTCCCGCTGCGTGCATGGCGCTGTTGGTGCAAGGCCTGTTTGAAGGCGTCGAGCGTTGGCTTACCCCGCGCGGCATGCGCCTGGAAGCACGGCAATGACCGCGAGGATGGCTCGCTAACGAGAGCGGCGCGCGCCCAACGCCGAACCGCCCTTGGCCGCATCGACGCCGCGTTGCACATCCTCTTGCGATCCGCGCCCCACGGAAGGCCACATCGCGGGATCTTCGCGCCGCCGCTGACCCTGTTCATGCGAACGCACGGAACTGGCGCCGGCGCCATCAAGCAGCGCGCACACCTCGTCCATCGACATCTCGCCGCGTAGCTCGACCACCAGCGTGGAGTGGCCGATCAGGCTGGGATCCGGCAGCTGCAACGGCGTGCGGTCGGACGACAGGCTGCGGTTCGATCTGTCGCGTCCCGTGCTGGTATCGACTCGTCCGGTGTGGCTGACCTGCGATACCACCGTGGTCGGCGCACTCGAACTTGCAGGTGAATGTCCCACGCTCTCGTCGACGCTCAGCACGATTTGCTGGCGCCGAAGTCCTCGGGACAACAATTTTTCGGCGGCGGCGTTGGCATCGAATTGCGTGTCAAAGCAGGCAACGACAAGTTCGGTCATGACTGTGCTCCATGACGTTCACTACGCGGTACTGTAGGACGTCGAACATAATTTGCATGTGAGGGTGGCATCGAACGCCGCATGAATCGCCGCCTCATGCGCAAGTATGCTCGATCGATACATCCGGGATACATGCGAGTCACACCATCGATGCTAACTATGCGATGACCCAAGCGTTGGAGATGCCAACATGTCACCGCTGAAACTTTCCCTCGTGCCGTTGCTGATGCTGTCGATGGGTTCGCCCGCTTGGGCGCAGAGCGGCACTTCGCAGGCATCCACTCCGGCGACTGGCGCCGTTGGCGCGCACACTTCGCAGGACGTCCGCTTCGTCACGGCCGCCTCTGCCGCGGGCGAGACGGAAGTCATGGCGGCGCGCCTGGCGCAGGCCCAGGCACAGTCGAGCAAGGTCAAATCGTTCGCCGCCACCATGATTCGCGACCACGGCAAAGCCAACGACGAGCTGAAAAGCGTGGCGCAGAAAGACGGCTATACCGTTTCGATGTCACCCACGCCGGAACAGCAGAACAACCTCGCCAGGCTGCGTTCGCTGCATGGCAAGGATTTCGATACCGCGTATGCGCAGATGATGGTGAAAGACCACCGCGATGCGGTGGCGTTATTCCAGGCCGAATCCACCTCGGGAATGGATGGCGATCTGAAGTCGTTTGCGACGCAGACGTTGCCAACGCTGCAGCACCACTTGGCGATGGCGAACGCGTTGTAGTTGTAGCGGGTGAATATCACGATGTCGGGGCATCCCTCGCCGTCATTTCGGCGAAAGATAGGCCGCGCCGCGAGATGGCACTCCATGGCACGACGCTATTCAAATCAGCGCTTGCGGCACCGGCGGCGCGCCGGTCGGATCGCCGATCGGCATCGGCGGTGGTTCCGGATCGGTCAGCGGCGGACGCTCCGGCGTGGGCAACGGCGGTTCGGGTCCGGGTTCCGGAATGCCGGGCGAAGGCGCCGGTGGTTTTCCGGGTTCCGGTTCGGGGACTTCTGCATGGAGGTACGGTGCATGCCGCGTCGTAGGAATGCGTTTCATGGATGCTGTCTCGCCGGCTGCAACGGTTGAGCCTACTGTGAGCGCGCTCGCGTGCACGGAGAACGAAATCCCCGTGATGGCATATTCAGTGTTGCCTCGGCTGCTTGCCGGCTGCGTTCACGACGTTTCGACGGCTTTTCACAACCGGCAGGGAGATAGTGATAGCCCGTCGGACAGCCGCGAAGGAGTCTGTTTCATGAGCAGTGCATTTGATATGGCCATGCCGTGGTGGCAATTCGTGTGGCGCGGCGTCGCCGCCTATCTCGCGGCGGTGTTCATGATGCGCATCGTCGGCAAGCGTTCGTTCGGCGACATGTCCACCTTCGACATCATCGTGCTGGTGCTGGTCGGTGGTGTCTTGCGCAATTCCATCGTGGGCCATGACGGCTCGTTCCAGGGCGGCCTGATCGCCGTGGCAGCCATGCTTGCGACGGATCGCGCGGTGGCGTGGGCATGCACGCGTTCGCCCTGGTTGAATCGTTTCGTCGAAGGGTGCCCCACCATCCTGGTGCACGATGGCGAACTGGTGCCCGGCTCGCTGGAACGTGTCTGTCTGCCCAAGGCGGCGTTTCGGCGCGCCTTGCATGCGGCGGGCCTTGAAGACACCAAGAGCATCAGCATCGCCAGGCTGGAACCGAATGGACGCATCACGCTTATCCGCAAGCAGGAATAGCGCATTGCCTTGACAGCGTGTCGACGCACGCGCGAGTAAAGCTGGTTGTGCCTGCTCACATCGGAGATACGACATGCCCGAGAAAAAGACGCGGCAAGCAGCTGCCCGGGACAAGCGCCAAGGCAAGTCGCCCAGTACCCAGGCCGGCGAATACGTGCATGAAGAAATCGAACATGTACGCAAAGGCAAGCATGGTGCGCGTTCGCCGCAACAGGCTATTGCCATCGGACTTTCCAAAGCGCGGCGTGCCGGCGTAAAGGTGCCGCGGAAGAAATCGTCCACCAAGAAAGCCTCAAGTAAAAAGGCGTCAAGCCGCAAGCGCGCCAGCACGGGAAAATCCGCGTCGCGCAAACGCGCCACGACAAAACGTTCAAGCGCCAAGCGCGCCAGTGCATCATCGCGTGCGTTGCGCCGGGAGGGGCATGGCGCCGCATCCAAGCGTGCGCTGTCCAAGCAGGGCAAGCGGGCGGCGTCCAAGCGTAGTTCCGCGTCGCGGTCGGCGGCGGCGAGGAAAGCTGCACGTACGAAGGGTGCGCGTGGTCGTTCCGCGGCGGCGAAGAAGGCGGCGAGGACGCGCAAGCGGGCGTAGACATCAACCCATAGACATCCACCCATGGGCGTCATTCCCGTGAAAGCGGAAATCCATTGCTAAGGATGCGTCCGAGCAGAATGGATTCCCGCTTTCGCGCACTGCTGTCCGGGGAAATTTTTCGCTGTTCTTGCGGGAAAGCTAAAACGACGTCATTCCAGCGAAAGCTCACTGCTGTCCGGCATGCGTTTTGCGAATCCATGGCGACATGATGGATCACAAGCACTTAGCGTCGTCTGTCGATGCCGCAACTCGAAAAGTGCCAGAAGCTCTATGGCCGTCATTCCCGCGAAAGCGGGAATCCATTTTAAGGATGCATCAGAGCAAAATGGATTCCCGCTTTCGCGGGAATGACGGCGGGAGATCAACTCACCGGCCTGCTCAGTTGCCTTGCTCATCTCCCACCGACGCATTCAACGCCGCCGCCATTGCCGCATCGCCATTGATCAGGTCGGCCCACTTCAACTCGATGCCCCGGCGGTGGGCTTTACGCGTGATCTTCAATCCTTGTGCATCCATCACTACCGTGTAGGGTTGACCTTCTACGTCGATTTCGCGCCTCAAGGATTTTTCAAGCGTGGTCGTCATGAGTGGTTCTCCGGGATGGATGGAACAGGGTCACTGTTGGTTGTGCAGGGTTTCGAGCGCCGTGTCCAAGGATTGCTCGATAGTGTCGATGCCCTCCCATGGATCCTTGCGCAATCGAGCCAGGCGCTTGGGAAGGGTATGGATGTTGAAAGCGTCGCCACGGTCGATCTTCGCCAGTTCTTCCCAGCGCAGCGGCACGGCAACGGGGGCGCCCGTGCGGGCGCGTAGCGAATAGTTGGCGATGCTGGTGGCGCCGCGGCTGTTGCGCAGGTAGTCGACGAAGATCTTGCCGCTGCGCTTTGCCTTGCTGGCGGTGTCGATGAATTCATCCGGATATGCGCTCGCCATGGTGCTGGCGACGGCATGCGAGAAATCCTTCACCTGCGACCATGGGCAGCCTGGATTGAGCGGCACCACCACGTGCAAGCCCTTGCCGCCGGTGGTGCGCAGGAAGGATTTCAGGCCGATGCGATCCAGCCATGTCCTGAGCAGGCGTGCCGCGGCGACCACGCGTTCCCAGCCCACTTTCGGCGCGGGGTCCAGGTCGAACACCACGCGGTTGGCCTTGTCCGGGTTGTTGGCCATGCTGCCCCACAGGTGGAATTCCAGCGTGCCGAATTGCACCAGTTCCATCACCGAATTGGCATCTTTCACGTAGATGTAGATGGCCTGCGAGCCTTTCTCTTCCTTCAGGCGTACAAAGCCCACCCGATGCAGGCCTTGCACCGGATGTTTCTGGAAGAAACAGGTTTTTTCCGCGCCTTCCGGACATCGGATGATGGATAGCGGACGCTCCAGTACGCTCGGCAGGAACCATCGCATGATGCTGCTGTAGTAGTCGGCCACGTCCTGCTTGGTGATGTTGTCGCTGGGAAATACCACCCGATCAGGATGCGTGATAGTGACGAGGCTGGTGCCGGTTTCGTTGGAAATGGAGCGTGCGCGCGCGGTCTTGGCCGGGGCTTTCTTCGCCGGCTTGGATGTCTTGGAGGATGCGCGATCGGCATTTCGCAAATCGTTCGGTGTCTTGTCCATGCGCAAGGTCTTCAGGCTCGGTTGCCGTAGCAGGTTGTTGTTGCCGATGCCGCGGTAATTCACTTCGACCACCAGGCTCGGTCGCACCCACCAGGCATCGCGCAACAGCGGATCGATGTTGCGCAGGTTCGGCGGGGTTTTGCGCGATGCGTCCTTCGTCACCAATCCGGCGGTCTGTGCCAGCGACTTGTCGGTGAAGCCGGTGCCGACGCGCCCGGCGAACAGCCAGCCGTCCCGACGATCGGGATCGGGCCTGGCCAGCAACAAGGAGCCAAAGCCGTTGCGGCTGCCCTTCGGTGGCGTGTAGCCGACCACCGCAAATTCGTCGCCTTCAAGGCGCTTTACCTTGATCCAGTCGCCGCCGCGTCCGGCGTGATAGCCCGAATCGATGCGCTTGCACACGATCCCTTCCAGCTGGAATTCCATCGCACGCTGCATGGCCTCCACGCCGTCGCCCTGCGTGTGGGAACTGAAAGCCAGGTGGCGACGGCCGTGGCCCAGCATGCGTTCGAGCAGCGCCTTGCGCTCCAGCAGTGGCGTGCGCGCAAGGTCGTAGCCTTCGAAATAGGGCAGGTCGAACAGCACGTAAACCAGCGGGTGTTGTGCTTCGCCGGAGAGGGTTTTCTGCAGGGCATTGAAATCGCTGCGGCCGCGGCTGTCGGTGGCGATCAGTTCGCCATCAAGCCGCGCCGAATCGAGCCCCAGTGATTCGACCGCCTGCCGGATGTCGGGAATCTTGTCGTCCCAGCGCAACGCATTACGCGACCACAGCGCCACCTTGCCCTTGGCGATGGTGGCAAGGATGCGGTAGCCGTCCCATTTCACCTCTTGGATCCAGTTCTCGCCAGCCGGAGGTTCCAGCCGCAGCTGTGTCAGCGCAGGCGCAAAGAATTCCGCGCTGGCGGCGGCTTTCTTCGCGTTCGGCAAGGCCTTCGCCTGGTTGATCAACGAAGTTTTGCTGAGCTTGCGTGCCGCCGGCGGCTTGCGCACGTGTGCGGTGGATTTCTTTGCGGCGATGCGCGCGCTTTCGGACTTGGCCGCCTTGCGCGTGCTTTCGCGCATCTTGGTATCGAGCAGGTCATCGGCTTCGACGTCGCTGGCGAAGGCATCGTCGTCCTTGATCAGGAACCAGGGCTGCTGGCGTTCTTTTCGCCCGCTGCGCACGAGGTGCCAGCCTCCCTTCAGGCGCGTGCCGAACAGTTCGAAGCGCAGATGGCCTTTCTTCAATTGCGCCATCGGATCGCCGTCGGTGGACCACACACCGCGATCGAATTGATCGACGTGGCCTTTGCCGTAGCCTTCCTCGATCTCGCCTTCGAAATCGGCATAAGCCACCGGATGATCTTCCACCTCCACGGCAAGCCGCTTGGTATGCGGGTTGTAGCTTGGCCCTTTTGGCACGGCCCAGCTTTTCAACGCATTGCCTACTTGCAGGCGAAAATCGAAATGGCGGCGCCTGGCGTGATGAAGCTGCACGACGAACAGCGCACGGCTGCCCTCGGGAACGGCCGTATCCGACTTGGGTTCCCTGGTGGATTTAAAATTGCGCTTGCGTTGATATTCCCAAAGGCTCACATCTGCTTCGCCGCGGCGGCCCGTTGAAGGACGACCTTGCAACGGGATATGTCAACGACAAGGCAAGTGAATGTGACCAGGATGTTGGGCCGGAATCGCGTTCAGGGCGGCGCAGGCTGGGAATGCCGGCAACGGAGGTCAGGCGAGTTTTTCGGCGAGTTTGCGCGCATCGAAGGGCGCCTTGACCTTGGTGTCGTTGTCGAAGTAGCAATACACGTCGCGGCCGGTGCGCTTGCGCGGCTTTTCGTCGCTGCAGCGCGTGGCATCTTCCGGTTCGCTGCCTTTGCGCCATGCGTCGATGTGCCTGCACCAGCGGGTCAAGGCGGCATTGCTGTAGCCGCTGGCATACAGCACCTTGTCGCCATGCAGCCGCAGGTACATGAAACGGGCGGTGACGTCTTCGAGGAATGGCCATTTGCCGGCGGTGTCGGCCACCACCAGCGCCACGTCGTGGCGGCGCAGCTGGGCGATAAAACTTTCATTGACGAAGCTGGGATGGCGCACTTCCATGGCGTGCCTGACGGCGCGCTTGCGATCGGCCTTCACGATCACTTTTTCGACCGTGTCGTCATGCTCCCGTGCAATCTCGGCCAAGCTTTCGCTGTTGCGCGGCAATTGCCGGAGAAACGATTCCAGCTTTTCTTCGTCGTAGCGGAGGCTGGGCGGCAGCTGCCACAGGATGGGGCCTAATTTCTCCTTCAAGGCCAGCACGCCGGAGGCAAAGAAATTGGCCACGCCTTGTTCGGCGTTCTTCAGGCGCTTGATATGCGTGACATAGCGCGGCGCCTTGACCGCGAATACGAAACCGCGTGGCGTTTCTGCATACCAGCGCTGGTAGTTGGACGGGCTTTGCAGGGAATAGAAACTGCCGTTGATCTCGATGGTGTTGAACTGGCGCGAGGCGTAATGCAATTCGTCGCGCTGGCGCAGGTCTTCGGGGTAGAACACGCCGCGCCATGGGGCGTAGCGCCAGCCGGAGATGCCGATGCGGGTTTTGGGCATGTGGAACCTCGCGAGCAATTATTTCCCGTCATTCCGGCGAAGGCTGGAATCCAGTTTAAATACGCTGTGCGAAGCACACAGTATCTTTAATGTCGAGCGCTTCGCACAGCCCTTCGGGGCCATTTTTCGGATGTTCTCCGCGCTTCGCGCTGCGTCCGGCCTTCGCCGGAACGACGTACGGCGATATGTGCGCCATGCTGAATGTCAACTCGCCTTGCGCCGCGAACTACGCTTCTTCGTCGCCTTGCCTTTCTTCGCCGCACGCCCCGGCGATTTCGGCTTCGCCTCCACCTTCGCCGGTGTCCGCTTCTTGGTATCGATGCTCTTCTTCAGCAACGCCATGAAGTCCACCACATTGGTGGTAGCCTCGGCTTCCTCTTCGGCCGGCTCTTCGATTTCGGTCAGGGCGCCCTTGGCCTTCATGCGCCGCTCGATCACCTGGCGCAGCCGGTCGCGGAATTCGTCCTTGTATTCGGCGGGCGCCCACCCGCTGGTCATCGATTCGATCAGCTGCTCGGCCATCGACAGTTCCCGTTCGCTGATGCGGTAGCTCTTGATGTCTTCGCTGGGGATGGAAAACTCCTCGACGTCGACCAGTTCCTGCTGGAAGCGCATCAGCACCAGCATCAATGCATGCTCGCGCGGGATCACCGCGGAAAGGTATTCGCGCGTGCGGATCACCACGCGGGCGATGCCGATCTTGCCGGTGCGCTTCAAGGTTTCGCGCAATAGCACGTAGCCTTTCTCGGCCTTCTTGCCGGGGACGAGGATGTAAGGCTTCTCGAAATACTCCGCGCCGATGTCGGCGGCGTCGACGAAGGCTTCCACTTCCACCGATTCGCGGTTCTCGGAAGCCGCCGATTTGATGTCCGCAGGTTCCAGCACCACGTAGTTGCCTTTCTTGTATTCGAATGCCTTGACGATTTCCTTCCACGGCACTTCCTCGCCGGTTTCCGCATTGACGCGCTCGTAACGCACCGGCGCCTTGTTGCGGCTATCCAGCATGCGGAAATGCAGGTCGATGCCGCGTTCGCCGGACATCAGCGAAACGGGTACGTTGAGCAGTCCAAAGGTCAGGTTTCCGGTCCAGATGGGACGTGCCATGACGGCCTCCCTCTTGCGGGGATGCGCTCTTTATTCCGGATCGCGTGTGATGCCGGCGCCAACGCGCCGGGGTTCAAGCGTTGGGTTCATAGCCGGCGCCAAGGCTGAGCCGGGCGATGCAACATCCGATGGCACGCAGCAGTTCCTGCTTGCCGTAAGGTTTGCGCAGCACGGTCGTGTCCTGCTGTTCGCGGCAGCGGGGTTCGAGCGTATCCCAGTCGCCGGAAGCCAGCACATAGTGGCCATTGTGCAGGTGCTGGCGGATTTCCCGGGTGGCGTCCTCGATCACCTGGCGGGGGCACAGATGCATGTCCAGCACCACCACGTCGATATCCGGATGCATGCAGGAAAGACGCAGAGCTTCGCAGACGCCCGAGGCTTGCAGCACCTCATGACCTTCCTTCTTCAATGCGTGCTGAAGAAGATCTCTGGTGTCCAGGTCATCTTCCACGACGAGCACGTGCATCTACTTCTCCACATGCACGGCGACCCTGTATTCCCCATCCGCGATCATTCACTTGCAAGATGACCCGGGCGTGAAAGAAACATGTCGCCGATGTGTCAGCCACCGTCATCAACCTGCCTTGGCAGTGGTTTCGAACGGCGGCTTTGCAAACCAGATGGCGACCATGGCAAAGCCGAAAATCAGGCTGAAGCCCCAGAACACGTCGTTGATCGCCAATGTGCTGGCTTGCTTGTTCACGAGCTGGTTCAGCGCGGCATAGGTCGCCCTGTCCGGCAGGCCCAGTTGCTGGAGCCGGCTCAGCCATTCGCTGGTGGCGCGCGCGTCCATGTGGGTATGTTCGGCAAGCCTGGCATGGTGGTAAATGCCGCGATGGGCATATAGCGTGGTACTGGCCGCGGTGGCGACGCTCATTGCAATGGTGCGGAAGAAGTTGGACAGGCCCGAAGCGCTCGCGACTTTTTCCGGCGGCAGGCCGGAGAGGATGACCTGGTTGACCGGGACAAAGAACAACGCGATGCCGCAACCCATCACCATGCGCGGCAGCACCAGCTTGAAGTAACTGGCATCCGCATTGAAATGCGCCATCCAGAACGAGCACGCGGCAAAGATCGCAAAGCCGCAGGTAATGATCAGGCGCATGTCGAACTTGTGCTGATACCGGCCCACCAGCGGCGACATGAAAATGGCCGGGATGCCCACCGGCGCCACTACGAAACCGGCCCAGGTGGCGGTATACGACATCACCTCCTGCACCCAGTTGGGCAGCACCACCGTACCGCCGAAGAAGGCGAACATGCCCGTGAACAGGCACACCACGCCTACCGCAAAATTGCGCCGCTTGAAGAGATAGAGATCGACGATGGGATGATCATGCATCAGTTCCCAGGCAATCAGGAACGTCAGGCACACGCCGGCAATCAGCGCCAGGGTCAGGATGATGTTGGAGGAGAACCAGTCGTAGTCGTTGCCGTTGTCCAGCATGAACTGCAGGCAGCCCACGCCGACCGCCAGTAGGAACAAGCCGAGGCCGTCCACTTTCACCACCGAGGTCTTGCTCTCGCGCTTGCGCAGCAACGACCAGGTGATCAGCAAGGCGAACGCACCCACGGGAATATTGATGAAGAAGATCCACGACCAGTTGTAGTTGTCGGTGATCCAGCCACCCATGATCGGGCCGAAGATGGGCGCCACCACCACCACCATCGCCCATAGCGCCAGGGCGATCGCGCGCTTCTGGGGCGGATAGTTGTTGAGCAGCAGCGTTTGCGACAGCGGCACCATCGGTCCGGATACCGCGCCCTGGCACAGGCGGAACACGATCAGCATCGTCATGCTGCGCGACAGGCCGCACAGCGAGGAAAACACCACGAACAACAGCACGGACGCGCCAAAGGTGCGCACTTCGCCGAAGCGCCGCGCGATGGAACCGGTGAGCGGTTGCATCACCGCGCTGGCCATCGAATAGGCGCTGATCGCCATGGTGCCCTCGACGCGGCTGACGCCGAGATTGCCGGAGATGGTGTAGACGGCCACGTTGACGATGGAAATGTCCAGCACTTCCATGAAGGTGGCGAGCGCCACGCCGGCGGTAAGCAGCACGAGCATGCCGCCGGCAAAAGGTGGCTTGGTGTCGTCAGCCATGGGCATGCCTGTCACGGAGCAAGCCCGGGGCAGGCTCTACTGCGCGCAGGGGGGTGAGCCGTGTCCCGCAGGCATAAAGGTTGACGCTCACGGCTCCACCGTATTCTTCAAAATGATCTGCTCCGCTTTCTCATCCGCATCGCGCACCTCGCGTTCGTACACATCGGTACTCATCAACGGCTTGCTGCGCACCTGCGTTTGCAGCATCGTGCCTTGGCGGTTGTGCGTATCCACCTTGACGTCGGTGGACAGGCCGATCATGAGCGGATGCTGCTGGAGTTCCTTCGGATCGAGCGAGATGCGCACCGGCAGGCGCTGCACGACCTTGATCCAGTTGCCGGTGGCGTTTTCCGCGGGCAGCAGGGAGAACGCGCTGCCGGTGCCGGCGTTGAAGCCCACCACCTTGCCGTGGTACGTCGCGTGCGAATAGGTATCGGTGGTGATCGTTACCGGCTGGCCGATGCGGATGTTCTGCAGCTGGGTTTCCTTGAAGTTCGCGTCCACCCACAGATCGGTCAGCGGCACGATGGTGAGCAGGTCCTGGCCCGGTTGCACGCGCTGGCCGACCTGCACCTGGCGGCGTGACGCAATGCCGTCGATCGGCGAGACGATGGCGTCGCGATTGTTGTTGATCCACGCATTGCGGAACTGCGCGCGTGCCTGCACCACGGCAGGGAAACTGCGTACATCGGTGCCGTCGACTAGCGCGTGCGCGGCGGCGGCCTGGTGTTCGGCCTGTTGAAGCGCAGCGTACGCGGCACGCATCTGGCGGCCTGCGTTATAGGCTTCTTCCTTGGACACCGCATGCGCGCTGATCAACGGAAAACGGCGCTGGTAATCGTCGCGCTCCGTTTCGTACTGTGCGCGCCGCTGCGTCACGGCGGCGTCCGCTTCGGCTGCTTGCTCGATGGCCTGCTGTGCGTTGCGTACGGCCTGGGCAAGTTGCCCTTCGGCGCTCATCAGGGTGACTTGCGCATCGGCCGGATCGAGGCGGATCAGTACTTGGCCCGCACGCACCCGTTGGGTCTCGTCGACGGCGATTTCCACCACGGTGCCCGGCACGCGCGGCGAGATGGTGACCATGTTGCCGCGCACGTAGGCATCGTCGGTTTTTTCCCGCTGGCTGAAGACGAAGATGTAGAGCAGCAGCCAGACCAGGCCGGCCAGCACGAACACGTCGGCAATGATGCTCATCACGATGATGCGCTTGCGCTTCTTCTTGCGCTGTTGCTCGGCGTCCTGATCTTTTTGCTTGTCCTGTTCCTTCTTTTTGTTTTCTTCTTCCTTTTGCTTGTCCTCGTCGCTCTTTGGCTCGTCCTTGTCGTCGCCGTACTTGTACAGGTACTTGTAGCGGTACCGGTATTCGCCGGGGTTTTCGTCGTTGTGTTCGTTGTCTTGCGCCGGGCTCATCGCGAGGCATCCTGTGCGGTCGGGCCGGAGGGAAGGGCGGGTATGTTTGTGTCGCGGTAACCGCCGCCGAGGGCGTAGATCAGCGCGAGGTTGGCGGTCAGCAGCTGGCTGCTTACTTGCACTTGCGCATCGCGCTGCTGCGCCAGTTGCATCTGCAGGCTGAGCCACCTGCGGTCGTCATCCAGGCCTTGCCGGCGGCGCCGGTCCGCGCGCTGGTTTTGCGCGCTGACGTCGGTGAACTGGCGATCGGTCTGGGTCTGTTCCGCCTGCAATTGCTGCATGGTGGCGATCTGCTGCGCGACGTCGCGCGCGGCCTGCACGACGGTGCTGTTGTAAGTGGCAACGGCGCTGTCCAGTTCCGCCTGGCGGCTTTCCAGCTGCGCCTTCAAGCGTCCGCCACTGAAGATCGGCAGGTTCACGGAAGCGCCTACATTGCCGAGCCCGATATTCGCGCGCGTGCCGGAGCCGAGATTGGGATACATGCGCAGATAAGCGCCCAGCGCCAGCAAGCTGACGTCCGGATAGTAGGCGGCGCGTGCGGCGTCTATGCCCTTGATGGAGGATTCGATCTGCCAGCGGTTGGCGACGATATCCGGCCGTCGCGCGATCAGTTCCAGGCCGGCATAGGGCGGCACGCTGGTATCGGGAGCCGGTAGTGCGTGTGCTTGCAGCGTGCCGAGTTCCTGCGCGGAGACACCGGCCACGGCTGCCAGTTGCACCAGGTCGAGCGAACTCATGCCTTGCAGCGCGGCGATCTCGCGCCGCTGCGCCGCCAGTTGCGCATCGGCCTGGTCGAGCACTTGTGGATCGTCCAGCCCGGCGTGCACGCGCATCGCCACCAGGTTGCGATAGGCCGATGCATCCTGCGCTGCCTGCCTGGCCAGCTGCAGTCGAGCCTGCTGGCTTTGCCAATCGAAATACGTGCGCGCGACGTTGTAGTGCAGCGAGTTGGCTGCCATGGCGCGTTCGGCCTTGGCGGCATTGGCCTGGCCGATCGCCTGCGCCACCGCATCTTTCTGCTTGCCCCATAGGTCCAGGTCCCAGGTGAACCGCGCGGCGGCGAGGCCGTCGTTGGCCCAGCTGTGTCTGGGATTGAGGTTGATGCCTTGCGCGCCGCTGCTGCCGTTGCCCGGGTTCGCATGGGTGACGACCTTGCTGTAGGCATGAGCGCCGCTGACGAAACCGCGCACTTGCGGGTTGAGTTGCGCTTTTTGCGTAGCGACGGCGCGCTCCGCAGCGGTATAGCGCGCTTGCGCTTGCTGCAGATCGGGCGAGTCGCGGAGGGCGAGCGCCATCAGGCGATCGAGTTGCGGATCGTGGTAGCGCTTCCACCATTGATCCTCGGGCCAGCTCGCCGTGCCGGTGGGTGTGCCTGTCAAAGGCACTCGCTGACGCGGTGCAAACTGCGGCGGCCGCGCAGCCGGCGCACACGCGGCGATCAACGAAACACCGAGAAGAACGAGGCCTCCTTGCCATAAGGGGCGGCACATCCGTTGTGTTGTGCCAATACCTGTCACCATCAGTAATAGATGCGGCGGCGTGCTCATGCGGACTGGTGTTGCAGGGGCGCAAAGTAGCATCCGTTCGCGTGGTCAGCGTGTGACGGAAGCTGTTCACGCTGATGCGACACGCCGTGCAGCCCTGCATCGTCGCTGGGATGCGCGTACGCTCGCATGAACCCTGGCGCGCGTGTCGCCATCACGACGATCCCATCTTCACTCCAGGCAAACCAGCGCCATTGCATGGTGCGCGTTCAAAGCATCCTGTGCTCTTCAGACCAGAGGCGACATCCGCATGGAGATCGATCACAAATGTGCCTATGGGCCGTGCCAGTGCAAGGTGGCGCAGCTGGGCGAATATTGCAGCGACCACTGTAGCCAGGCAGACAAGCTGCGTGCCGAAAGCACGCAATGTAGTTGCGGGCACGAGGCCTGCAAGGCGGCCGGCAGCACCTGAACCGCGTTCGCCCGATTCCGACCCATGTCTCCCGATCTCGATCAAAAGTGCATCGACGCGATTCGTTTTCTCGCCGTCGACATGGTGCAAAAAGCCGACAGCGGACACCCTGGCCTGCCGTTGGGTGCCGCGCCCATGGCGTACGTGTTGTGGGACCGCCATCTCAAGCACAACCCGCTCAATCCGCATTGGCCCGACCGCGACCGCTTCGTGCTGTCGGCCGGACACGGCTCGGCGCTGCTGTATGCGCTGCTGTTCTTGAGCGGCTATGGCATCACCCTGGATGATCTTCGCCAGTTCCGCCAATGGGGCAGCAAGACACCCGGGCATCCGGAACGCGGCGTGACGCCCGGCGTGGAAGTGACCACCGGACCGCTCGGGCAGGGCTTCGGCAATGCGGTCGGCATGGCGATTGCCGAAGCGCAGCTGGCAGCGCGCTACAACCGCGATGCGTACCGGCTGTTCGATCACTACACCTACGCGCTCGCCAGCGATGGCGACCTGATGGAAGGTGTGGCATCGGAGGTGGCTTCGCTTGCCGGCCATTTGAAATTGGGGCGGCTGATCGTTCTTTATGACGACAACAGCGTCACCCTCGCCGGCAGCACGGAGATTACTTTTTCAGAAAATCGCGTGCAGCGCTTCCAGGCCTATGGCTGGCACACCGCCACGGTGGAAGATGGCAATGATCTGCACGCCATCGACATGGCAATCAGCCAGGCGCGCCGCGAGGTGGCCCGTCCTTCGTTGATTCGCGTGCGCACCCACATCGGTTTTGGTTCGCCCGAACAGGACAGCTACAAAGCGCATGGTTCGGCGCTTGGCGAAGAGAACGTGCGTAAAACCAAGGAAAAACTCGGCTGGCCACTGGAGCCGGAATTCCTGGTGCCGGATGACGTGTTCGCACACATGCGCAAGCAGCCTGCGCGCGGCCATGAACAGGACGATGCATGGACGCAACTGCTCACGGATTACCAGAACCACTATCCCGATCTGTACCGCGAGCTCGACACGCGCTTGCGCGATGGTTTGCCGGAAGGTTGGGATGCGGATGTCCCCATCTTCCCGCCGGACGAAAAGGGGCTGGCCACGCGCGAATCGTCCGGCAAGGTGATGAATGCGCTGGCGCCGCGGTTGCCCGCGCTGGTAGGCGGTTCGGCCGATCTTGACCCTTCCACCAAGACCGCCTTGAGCAAATTCGGCGATTTCCGCCCGCCGCGTACCGGCGAAACCGGCGAGCGCGAAGCGGCCATCGAGCATGGCGATTACACCGGCCGCAACATTCATTTCGGCGTGCGCGAACATGCGATGGGCGCGATCGTGAATGGTCTTGCGGCGCATGGCGGCTTCATTCCGTACGGCGCGACGTTTCTCACTTTTTCCGACTACATGCGCCCGCCGATCCGCCTGGCCGCGTTGATGGGCTTGCACCTGGTGCACGTGTTCACGCATGACAGCCTTGCGCTGGGCGAAGACGGCCCAACCCACCAGCCGGTGGAACAGCTTGCCGCATTGCGCGCGATACCGGAGGCAATCGTCATTCGTCCGGCGGATGCCAATGAAACGGCGGTGGCATGGAAAGTTGCGGTGGAAACGCGCAACCGTCCGGTGCTGCTGGCGTTGAGCCGGCAAAAATTGCCCACGCTCGATCGCAGCCGCTACGCCCCCGCCGACGGCCTGCGGCAGGGTGCTTATGTGCTGGCCGATCCACCGCAGGGGCAGCCTGCCTTGATCCTGATCGCCAGCGGCTCGGAAGTGCCGTTGATCCTGGCTGCGGCCAGCCGCCTCGGCGAGGAGGGCATCCCCGTGCGCTGCGTATCCATGCCCAGCCATGAACTGTTCGAAGCCTTGCCGCAGAGCGAGCGTGACAAGGTGCTGCCACCCTCGATCGAAGCACGCCTGGCGGTGGAAATGGGTGTGCCGCAAGGCTGGGACAAATACATCGGGCCGCGTGGCGCCATGCTGGGCGTGAACCGTTTCGGCGCTTCGGCGCCGGGCGAAAGAGTGGTACGGGAATACGGGTTTACGGTGGACCGGGTATGCACGCTGGCCCGGTCGTTGCTGATGTGAGGGCGAGGCAGCCGCCGGATTTGCGTTGGCTGCCCAGCTGCCAGAAGGAGGAAACCGATGCGCTGAGGCTTCATTCACGAAAGCCCCGCTTTTCAGGGGCAAGCGGGCGATTGTCGGGTTTTATTCGGTTTTTGAAACAGGACCTTGACAATTACTCCACGAAATCTTGCATACAAGGGGATCAAGGTGCGGCTTGTAATCGTCTAATGAGATGCAGTTGATCCGGCGATGCACGATTACAGATCCACTTGGCTCGACGCGAAAATTTCCATGTCACGTCAGGAGAAAATCTCATGAATCGCACGACACTTGCTCTGGCTGCCACCTGTCTGGGACTTGCCCTCGCCGGTTGCGGCAACAATGGTGACAACGGCAATAGCAACCCCAACGGCAATGCGCCGGCGACCACTTCCACCGCCAATAGCCCCGCGGCGACACCTGTCACACCGGCACCCGCGCATACCGCTGCCATGCCGCCGGCCACGACCGGCACCGCACCCTCGCCGGCAGCACCGGCGACGCCGTCGACGGCGGGGCATTAGTAACAGCCGGGCAACACTTGCTCTCGCTTGAGGGCGAGAGGCATCGGCACCCTTTATCTGCGATAGATAGGGTGCTTGCCATTCCGGCGGAGGCCGGAATCCAGTTAAAAGTGATGTGTGCAGCACACGATATAAAGGTTTTCGTGTGCTGCGCACGATGTATTTCACTGGATTCCAGCCTTCGCGGGGATGACGGGTGAGAGTTGTTAGCCGCGTAGCTGGGATGAAATCCCAGCGTGAAACGCCGAAAATGAAGCTGGGATTTTCATCCCAGCCCACGCATCTCCCCGCAACCCTTTTGCTAGCTTCGCATCACTCACGTCGCAAGCCGAAAATTTTCACCTTGTTTCCGCCCGCCATGTACGGGCGTGCATTCAAGATCAGCGTTCTGGTGTGGGGAGAAAGCTCATGAACGCGGATGGTGACATCAACACTCTCAATGGCCTCATCGGAGCGACGATGGATAGCGCCAGGCATTACCGCAAAGTGGCGGGCAATGTCGGCAATCCGAGAATTCGTGCCCTGTTCGAACATCTGTCAGTCCAGCGCAAGCTGATTGCGCAGGAACTGCAGGACCAACTGGTGGCCATCACCGGCAATCCGCAGCGCGAGAGCATGCCGCCGCCCCATCCTTTGCGTCTGTTCGGCAACCTTCGCCTGCTCATGGACTACGGCTACTGCGCGCTGATCGACGAAGTGGAGCGCTGCGAGGAACGCATCAAGGCGAAGTACGAGCGCGCGTTGCTGGATGATCGCCTTTCCAGGCTGTCGCGTGTGGTGATCGAGCATGCCTATGCAGCGGTGCAGGAGGGCAGTGCCGACATGCATGCGCTGAAGCGGTATCCGTACGCCGAACATACCCGCGCGGAGCGGATGGAACAGTGGTAGGTCTCCATCAGCGGTAAGGCGGGGAATGCGGCGTGGGCGGACGGGCTTCTTCATGGCGCATGGCGCGATAGGCGCCGGCGAGAATGAACCCCGCCAGCAGCAATACGAACACGATCCAGCCTATGCGTTTGAGCATCCTTAGTCATTACATCCGAAACTATTTGCGACCAAAGCAAACTAGTCAGGGATGGGTCGCCTGCGCGTGAACGAACACATTCCATTGACGAAAGGAAACGATTGCGTTGACCCGGCTTTCACAAGTCGTCCCGCCGTTTTGGCTATTGTTGCCTTATCAGTAAGGTGTTCATTGTCCGTTGTACTGGCGCCGAATACCGTTCGGCGGATCGCCGGGTTCGGCATGGCAAGTCGGGTGGGGATGGCATGAAGACAGTTCTGCTCGTAGACGACAATCGGGATGTGCTGGAAGTGACCGCATTCATGCTCGAGGATGCCGGTTACGAAGTCGTAGCGGCGGCCGGTCCCGAACAAGCTTTGCAAGTGGCCTCGGTTCGTCCCGACATTGGCGTGGTGGTGACCGACCTCAATTTGAACAAGGGAATGAGCGGCATCGAAATGGGCAAGGCCATGCACGATGAAGGGCTGAAGTGCCCGATGATCGTGATGTCCGGTGAAAGCGAGCCGCCCGAAGAACAACTCCAATCGTGGATGAAATATCTCTCCAAGCCTTTTGACCGCAAGACCCTGTTGGCGGCCATCACCGAACAAGCATGAGCCAAAGGCGGTGCGCACGCATCGACTGGCTGGCATGGATGTCTCAATCCGGAACGCGTAAACGCAAGGATGCGAGCCTGCAAACCGGCTCGAGTCAGTTCTACTAAAGGCTTTGGCGTATGGAGCACGAATCAGCACGGGTACGTATCCGGCTCGGGCTCGTCGGCGCATTCATGCTGTTGCTGTGCGTGTGCGTGCTGGTGATCATCGCGGCGTTTTCCAGTTCGGGTGCCGATCGGCTGGTCGAGCATTCCATGCTGGTACGCCAAACGCTGCAGCAACTGCTGGTCACCGTGCAGCAAGCCGAGTCGGGAGAGCGTGGCTATCTGTTGACCGGCAACGTCAGCTACACCGTTCCCTTCTTCCAGGCAAAGGCCGAACTGCCGGTACTGGAAGGCCAGCTGCGCCAGCTGACCGAACAAAACGCGGTGCATCAACAGCAATTGAGGGAACTTTATCCCGCGATCGCCGCGAAGATGGACGAGCTCTCCAGCACCATCCAGCAACGCCAGCGCGGGCATGCCCGGGCGGCGATGGAACTGGTCGCCACCCATCTTGGCCGCAACCTGATCCAGCGCATTCGCGACCTGGTCGCCGATTTCGATCGCAGCGAACTGGAGATGCTGCGCGAGCGCAGTTCGGCAGCGGCGATGCATCACCGCTTGCTCACCGCGGTAGCGGTGCTGCTGACCCTGTTGACCTGCCTGCTGGGCTGCATCGTGGTATGGAAAGCGCGCCGTTATGCGTGGGACATGCGCGACAAGAATCGCGTGCTGCGCGAGGAAATCGTGCAGCGCGAAGCGGCCGAACGGCAATGGCGCCAGTCGCAGAAGATGGAAGCGCTGGGCCAGCTGACCGGCGGCGTGGCGCATGACTTCAACAACATGCTGGCGATCATTGTCGGCAATCTGGAAATGCTGCTCAGGCGCCTGCCGGAAAGCGAAGCCCGTTGCCGCACATTTGCAAGCAACGCCCTGACCGGCGCACAGCGCGCGGCCGAGCTCACCAAGCGGCTGCTGGCCTTTTCGCGCCAGCAGTCCTTGCAACCCAAGCCGGTGGACGTCAATCAGTGCGTGCAGGACGTCTCCGTGATGCTGCATCGTTCACTCGGCGAAAACATGCAGATCGAAACGGTGCAGGGCGGTGGGCTGTGGCGGGCGTATGTGGACCGCCCGCAGCTGGAAAGCGCACTGCTCAACCTGGCGGTGAATGCGCGTGATGCCATGAAAGGCGTGGGCAAACTCACCATCGAGACGGCCAATGTGTTTCTTGACCGCAGCTATGCCGACGCGCATAACGACGTGACGCCGGGACAATACGTGCTGGTCGCCCTCACCGATACCGGTAGCGGCATGTCGGCCGACGTCTTGAGCCGGGCGTTCGATCCATTCTTCACCACCAAGGAAGTCGGGCAAGGCACGGGTCTTGGGCTCAGCCAGGTGCATGGTTTCATCAAGCAATCGCAGGGACATATCAAGATCTACAGCGAGCTGGGCGTAGGCACCACGGTCAAGCTGTATCTGCCGCGCGATACGGCCAGCAAGGAAGAGCAGGCCCGGCCGTCCGCCGCACCGGATGCACCGCTCCAGCCCCCGCGCAAAGTGCTGGTGGTGGAGGACGATGCGGACGTGCGCGAGTTCGTCGTGACGGTTCTGCAGGACCTTGGCTACCAGGCCATCTCCGCCGCCAACGCCGAATCGGCTCGCAGCGCCCTGGCCAAGGATGGACACATCGATGCGATGCTGACAGACGTGGTGATGCCGGGCATCAACGGCAAGCAATTGGTCGACGACATTCGCGATATGCGGCCAGACATGGCGGTTCTGTTCATGACCGGCTACTCGCGCAATGCCATCGTGCATAACGGCGTGCTGGATCCGGACGTGCGCCTGATCACCAAACCGTTCACGGTAGATGAGCTGTCGCGTGAATTGCGTGCGGCCATCGTCGCGCACGGGCTGGTGCATTGAGGCAACACACATGGAAGCCAGCTGAACGCGCTCACGCGCCAACGACCTGCCGATCACCTTTGCCGAAAAATAATGCGCTCACTTTCCACAGAGGTGATGGCGCATGAAGACGCGTATGTCGGCGAGCCTCGCATTGGTCGCATGCTTGATGGTGACGGGCATCGGCACCGCTGCGGCCCAGGACCACGATCGCTCCAGCGATCACCCGCATCGGGTCTGCCACCGCGTGCGGGTGCAGGACAAGCCGAAGGACAAACACCAGATCGCCGGCACCCTGGTCGGCGCGGCGGCGGGCGGTCTGGTCGGCAATCAGTTCGGCGGCGGCAAGGGCAAAGTGCTTACCACCGCCGGTGGCGTGCTGGCGGGTGGTTACGCAGGCAAGAAAGTGCAGGAAAACCATCAGGAAAACCATGCCACGTATCACTACGAAGAGCGGTGCCACGACGTGCAGTAAGCGGGGAGGAGGCGCAGCCGAACGCCAACATGGCAGGTCGAATCCGGCAGGTTAGGTTGGGTGATCCCGCTCAACCTCGCCTGCGCGTCATGGCAATGGATGCCCGCCGGTTACGCCATACACTTCCGCCGTCACGTAGCTCGATTCCTGCGAAGCGAGAAATACGTATATCGATGCCAGCTCTGCCGGTTGGCCCGGTCGCCCGAGCGGAACGTTCTTGCCGAATTCCTTCACCTTCTTCTGGGGTTGTCCGCCGGAAGGTTGCAGCGGCGTCCAGATCGGGCCTGGCGCCACCGCGTTGACGCGGATACCGCGGTCGGCGAGTTGCTTGCCCAGCACCTTGGTGAAGCCGACGATGGCTGATTTGGTCGGCGCGTAGTCGCCAAGGATCGGCGATTGATCGTAGGCCTGGATGGATGCGGTGTTGATGATCGTCGCGCCGCGCGGCAGATGCGGCACGGCCGCCTTGCAGATCCAGAACATGGCGTAGACGTTGGTCTTGAACGTCGCATCGAACTGCTCGGTGGTGATGTCCAGGAAGCTGTCCTGATACGCCTGCTTGCCGGCGACATTCACCACGATGTCGAGGCCGCCCATTTCCTTGACGGCGCTTTCCACCAGCTTCGTGCAGAACGCCTCGTCCTGGATGTCGCCGGGCACGGTATGCACGGACACGCCGCTGTCGCGGATGATCGGCAGCAGGTCTTTGGCATCTTCCTCTTCATCGGGCAGGTAGTTCAGCGTCAGGTCCGCGCCTTCGCGCGCGAAAGCGATGGCCACGGCGCGGCCGATGCCGGAATCACCGCCGGTAATCAACGCCTTGCGCCCTTTCAGACGGCCAAACCCGACATAGCTGTCTTCACCGTGGTCGGGACGCGGCGTCATCTCCTTGGCCAGGCCCGGCGCCGGTTGCGGCTGCTCTTCAAACGGCGGCCGCGGATACTGAGTGGTGGGATCGCGCATGGTGTACTGGTTGGTCGAGCTCATGAGTATCTCCGTCTCCGATCAGCTGTCATGCATACGCTGCGCATCGTCGAAGACGCGTGTGTTTCGCGTCGGATGCGGCGTTGATGCGGCGAATGCGCTTTCTTCAAGTGCGGAGTGACAAGCTGGGTGGCATGAAAAGGACGCACACAAAACGGATGCGCCTGCTCGCTGCATTGCTGGCCGGCACGTGCGCGCTTGCGCTGGGCGCCTGCCACGATCGCGATCCTGCCCTGCAGCAACCGTACGGTCCGTCAGCGCCTTCCACCTCCCCAAGTTCGACGCAACCACATCAGTGGCCTGCGCCTGCCGGCAGTGTCCGCAGCCCATCCAAGCCGACGCCGGCACAGGCGCGCTCGTGAACCAGGTGCAGAACAAATACCTTGGCGACCGCTCTACACCAGGCAACGAGTGCTGCGACCGGTGGACGCTGGTGGTCAGTAGCGATCCGGCTTTGTTGGCTACGTTGCATTGGGTGGCGGACGACCATTTCGTAGGGCCGAAGTTGGAGTCCGCGTTGAGCGAGTTGTTGCATGACGCGGAGCTGATTTGAGGCGCGCGATGTGTGTGGTGGTTTGAAGGCGACAAACCGCTCGGTGCGAGCCAGCCATCTGCTCAACGCAAATCGCTACGCGATTTATCGGAAACGCGTTCACCCCTGGCTCACACCCAGTTGAAGCGCTCCGGCTTAGCGTGTGCACACGCCAAGCGCAGGAAGCTCAACCATGAAAAAGCGAGTGGTATTCAGCGTCGACGACGTGGCGGGGGCGCGTGCCGCCATGGATCAACTGCGTGCGGCAGGCATTGCCGATCAAAGCATCTCGCTGATCGCGCGTTCCGACAAATCGGAAATGATTCCCGACGATCGCAAGGTCGTTGAAGGCGATTTCTATCCCGCCGCTGCGAAAGGTGCCGCGGGCGGTGCGGCGCTTGGTCTGGTGGCCGGGCTGGTGGCGGTGGCGATTCCACCGTTGGGCATCACCTTTGCCGGTGCGCTGGCGATGGCCGTGGGTGGAAGCGTGTTGGGTGCCTGGTCCACCGCGCTTTCCGGTTCCGCGCTGGACGATCCGGTGCGGCGGCAATTCGAAGACGAAGTGCAAGCCGGTCGCATCCTGGTAGTGGTCGATGCGGAGGAAGAGCAGGTAGGCCTGACCTACCGGACCATGGTTGCAAGCGGGGCGAAGCCGCTGCCGTTCGAGCGGCCGACGGCCATGACGTGAGCGTCGACGCGACAGCGTCGAAACGCCGACTGTGCATTCACTTTTCGCGGGATACGGTCGCGTGGATGGGCGGCGATCTGCGTCGTAAGCCGCGCGAGGATGACAGCACGTTGCCGCAAGCATGAGCCAGGTTTTCTCACGAAGTTTTGGGCTGTACGCCAAGCTGGCGTTGCTTGGCGCCGTGCTGGTGGTGGTCGGTGCGGGATTTGCGTGGCGCGGCGTGGTGACCGATCCGCATCGGCTCGGCGAACCCGTGAACCAGCCGGTGCCTTTCAGCCACAAGCATCACGTGGGCGACGACGGCATCGATTGCCGCTTCTGCCACACGAGCGTGGAGACATCCGCGTTTGCCGGCATTCCACCCATCGGGACGTGCATGACCTGCCATTCACAATTGTTTACCGATGCCCCCGTGTTGAAGCCGTTGATCGACAGCTGGAAAAGCGGGGTGCCGTTGCGCTGGAATCGCGTGTATCAGTTGCCTGACTTTGTCTATTTCAACCACAGCATCCACATCGCCAAGGGCGTGGGCTGCGTGTCATGCCATGGCCGCATCGACAAGATGCCGTTGACGCAGCGCGTGGCGCCGCTGTCGATGGCGTGGTGCCTGGACTGCCATCGCCAGCCGCAGAAATTCCTGCGTCCGCGCGACAAGGTATTCGATCTTGCGTGGCAGCCGCGGGATCAGAAGAAGCTCGGCGCCGAGCTGCTGCATCAGTACCACATCGATACCGGCCGCATGACGGATTGCTCGCTATGTCATCGCTGAGGATCGAGCAGGCTGCCGCGCTGGCGCGTCGCAAGTTGGGCGATGCGACCGGCCCGCGTTTCTGGCGCGCGTTGGAAGAGCTGGCGGACGATCCCGCTTTCAAGCGCGAACTGGTCGAGGCCTTGCCGCAGTTCTCCGCGTTTGCCGCGATGGACCGCCGCCGCTTTCTGCAATTGCTGGGCGCGTCGCTGGCCTTCGCCGGCCTGGCCGCATGCAGCGGGCCGCCGCCGGAGCAGATCGTGCCGTGGGAGACGCCGCCGCCTGGCGTGACACCGGATACGCCGCAGTTCTACGCCACCACGCTTGCCTACGCAGGTGACGTGATCGGCGTGCTGGTCACCAGCCATATGGGGCGCCCGACGAAGATCGAAGGCAACCCGCTGCACCCGGCAAGCCTGGGTGCCACCGGGCCGATGCCGCAGGCGGCGGTGCTGGACGTGTGGGATCCCGACCGCTCGCAGGTGCCTTTGTATCGCGGCCAGGCGGCGACGTGGGAAGCGTTTGCGGCGGACGTGGCGATGTGGCCGGCTTCCTTTGCGCGCGATGGCAGCGGCTTGCACGTGGTGAGCGACCGTGTCGTCTCGCCCACCTTGCGTGCGCAGCGTGAGCAATGGTTGCTGCGTTATCCGCGCATGCATTGGTACGAACACGCCCCGGTGGCGCAGGATCATGCCGAGCAAGGCGCGATGCTGGCCTTCGGCAAGCCCGTCGCTGCGCGCTATCACTTCGAGCGGGCTGATGTGATCCTGTCGCTGGAAGCGGATTTTCTCGGCAGCATGCCGGGGCGCGTGGCTTACGCGCATGCGTTTGCCGAGCGCCGCAAGCCGTCTGCTTCGGCGGGCATGAACCGGCTTTACGTGCTGGAAGCCACGCCCAGCCTCACGGGCACAATGGCTGACCACCGCTGGGCAATGGCGGCATCGTCCATCGCCCTGTTCGCGCTTGAACTGGCGCGTGCGCTCGCCATCGACGCGGCTTCGCCCGTGGCACCCAGTGGCTTGTCCACGAAACAGCACCAGGCGTTGCAATCCGATCTGCTGGCGCATCGCGGTCGCTGCCTGATTGTTGCGGGGGAGTCGCAACCGCCGCACGTGCACGCCATCGCGCATCTGCTCAACGACAAGCTCGGCAACGTGGGGCATACCGTCGACTACGTGGACGTACCCGAGGATGTCACCAAGCGCGAACCCTTGAGCGCGCTGCGCAACGCGATCGTGGCCGGGCAGGTGCAACGGCTGGTCGTGCTGGACAGCAATCTCGTTTACAACGCGCCGGCCGATCTGCAGTTGCCGCAGTTGCTCAAGCGGGTCCCGCACCTGGTGCATTGGGGTTTGTATGTCGACGAAACGGCGCAGTTAGCCCAATGGCACCTGCCAGCCAGCCACGTGCTCGAAAGCTGGTCCGATGCGCAGACCGATGACGGCATCGCCAGCATCGTGCAGCCGTTGATCGATCCCTTGTACCAAGGACGTTCGGTGCACGAATTCCTGGCGCTGCTGATGAGCGAGCCGGTGCAGGACGGCCTGGCGATCGTGCAGGCGCAGTGGCGTTCGCAGAATCCGTCCATGGCATGGCCGGACAGCGTGCGCACGGGTGTGATCGCGGGCAGCGGCGGCAAGCCTGCGCAGACCGGCGTTCGTGCTCACGGCTTGCAGGACTGGTCGCCGCAACCATTGCAACACGATGCATTGGAACTGGTGTTTCGTCCCGATCCCACCGTATGGGATGGACGTTATGCCAACAATGGCTGGCTGCAGGAATTGCCCAAGCCGCCGACGCAGCTTACCTGGAGCAATGCCGCGCTGATCAGCCCGCAACTGGCAAAGGAGCGCGAGCTTGCCAATGGCGACGTCGTGTCGCTGACGTGCCAAGGGCGGCAGGTGGATGCACCGGTGTGGATCACGCCGGGGCAGGCCGCGCACAGCGTCACCGTGCATCTTGGCTATGGACGCAAGCGTGCCGGGCGCGTCGGCAACGACCTGGGCTTTGACGCCTACGCGTTGCGTACGTCGGCGCAGCCGTGGCTCGTGCCCGGACTCACGCTGCACAAGACCGGCCGCTCAGTAACGCTGGCGAGCACGCAAGCCCATTTCGCGATGGATACGGAAGGCAGCAAGCCGCCGGTGCGCAGCCTGACGCTGGCCGAATTCAAGCACGATCCTGATGCAGCCCAGGAGGGCGACAAGACGCCGCGGTCGATCTATCCCCAGCAACCGCAAGGCGAATACGCCTGGGCGATGGCGATCGACCTCAACGTTTGCATCGGTTGCAAGGGCTGCACCATTGCCTGCCAGGCGGAAAACAATATTCCGGTGGTCGGCGCCGACCAGGTGTTGCGCGAGCGCGAGATGCACTGGATGCGCGTCGACCGCTATTACGCCGGCCCCGCCGAAAACCCCACGACTCACAACCAGCCAGTGCCGTGCATGCATTGCGAGCATGCGCCGTGCGAACTGGTCTGCCCGGTCGGTGCCACCGTGCACGACGACGAAGGCTTGAACCTGCAGGTCTACAACCGCTGTATCGGCACGCGCTGGTGTTCGAACAACTGTCCGTACAAAGTGCGCCGCTTCAATTTCCTGCAGTTCAGCGACATCACTACCGAAACGCTCAAGGCACAGCGTAATCCGGAGGTGTCGGTGCGTGGCCGTGGCGTGATGGAGAAATGCACGTACTGCATCCAGCGGATCGAGAACGCGCATATCGCCGCCGATCGCGAGCAGCGCCGGATCACGGACGGGGAAATCGTCACCGCCTGCCAGGCCGCCTGTCCCACGCAGGCGATCACTTTTGGCGACCTGCGCGATCCACACAGTGCCGTGAATCGCGCCAAGGCATCCACGCGCAACTACGACCTGCTGGAGGAACTCAATACCCGTCCGCGCACCAGTTATCTGGCGCAGGTACGCAATCCACATCCGGACCTGGAGGACGAGGCATGAGTGCGCCGGTGCAGGACGAGCGTCTGCTTGCGCGCGAGCACACGTACACCAGCTTGTCCGAGAAAATCGGCGAACTGGCATTGCGGCCCAACGGCAGGCTCTGGTTCGTCGCGTTCGTCTGCGCGCTGCTGCTGACCTTGCTGTTCGTTGCCGGCGTTGGCGAGTTGCTGGCGAAGGGAGTCGGCATCTGGGGCATCAACATTCCGGTGGCCTGGGCGTTCGCGCTGATCAACTACGTGTGGTGGATCGCGATCGGCATGTCCGGCACATTTATTTCCGGCGCGTTGTATCTGGCGCGGCAGAAGTGGCGCTCCGCGCTGAACCGCTATGCGGAGGCGATGACCGTGTTCGCGGTGTCGGTCTCCGGCTTGTTCCCGATCTTTCACCTTGGCCGCCCGTATTTTTTCTACTGGGTGGCGTTCTACCCGAATCGCATGGCGCTGTGGCCGCAATGGCGCAGTTCGCTGGTGTGGGATTTCATGGCCATCGTCGCCTATCTGGCAGTGTCGGTCATGTATTGGTACGTCGGTCTGTTGCCGGACCTGGGCAGCTTGCGCGACCAGGCGCGCACGCGGGGCAAGCAGGTTTTCTACGGCTTGCTTGCGCTGGGCTGGCGCGGCGAAGCGCGGCATTGGAAACGCTTCGAAACCTTGAACCTTCTGCTGGCCGGGCTGGCGGTGCCGCTGGTGTTTTCCGTGCACAGCATGGTCGCGCTGGATTTCTCCGAAGGCGCGGTGCCGGGCTGGCATTCCACCATGTTCCCGCCGTTCTTCGTCGCCGGCGCGCTCTTTTCCGGTTTTGCCATGGCGCTGGTGCTGGGCATTCCCTTGCGTCATTGGCTTGGGCTGGGCGACATCATCACGCTGAAGCATCTGGATAACCTTTCCAAGATGATGCTCGCCGCGGGCCTGTTCGTGGCCTACAACTACGCCGTCGAGTTCTTCATGGCGTACTACGGCGGCGATCCGTATGAGATCGCGGAAGCCAGGGATCGGTTGGTCGGTCCCTACGCATGGGTGTTCTGGACGGTAGTGTTCTGCAACGTGCTGACGCCCTTGTGGCTGTGGTCGCCGCGCATCCGGCGCAAACCGGCGGCTTTGTTCGTCATCGCCATGCTGGTGCTGATCGGCATGTGGTTCGAGCGTTTCATGCTGATCGTCAACAGCCTGTTTCGTCCGTACCTGCCGTCGAGCTGGGGCATGTTCTATCCCACCGTATGGGATTTGATTTTCCTGTTCGGCTCGATCGGCATCTTCCTGTTGCTGTTCACACTGTTCGTACGCTGGCTGCCGATCGTGGCGACCTACGAAATGCGCAAGCTGGTGCATGAGTTGAAGGAGCCGGGGTGATGGCGAAGGAACAGAAACGCTACGGTTGCATGGCGTTTTTCGAAACGCCCGAGTCGTTGGTGCATGCCGTGCGCACGCTACGCGGGGCCGGCTACGAAGGCATCGAGGCGTTCACGCCGTTCCCGGTGGAGGAGCTGGACGACGCGCTGGGCATTGGCAGCAACTGCATACCGCTGGTGACGTTTGCGGGTGGCGCCATCGGCTTCGTCGGCATGCTGGTAATGCAATACATCGCGGCTGTGCTGAATTACCCGATTCGCGTAGGTGGACGTCCATTTGCCAGCTGGCCGGCCTTCATTCCTTCCGCGCTGGAGATGACGTTCCTGTTGGCCGCCGCGGCGGGTGTGCTGGCGATGCTGGCCGGCAATCGGTTGCCGAAGTTCTATCACCCGGTGTTCAACGTCGAGCGGTTCGGGCGGGCAAGCCAGGATAGGTTCGTGCTGGTGGTGCGGATGGAAGAGGGGGATACGTCGCGGTTGCGGGAGATGTTGCAAGGCTTGGGTGCGGTGCAGGTGGATGAGGTGGCGGTGTGAGACTGAGCGCCAAAAAAATACCTTCGAAGCACACTTCATCCCAGCTGCTGGAAAGCTTTCGTTTGGCAGGATCAGCTCCCTCCCCTGCGGCAGTAGGGGAGGGAGCAGTTTCCGCTTCGGCATGCCTGCGGTATTTGCTTGTGCTGTGCATGGCCTTCCTCCTAAGCGGCTGCGAGCGCGCCATGCACGACATGTACAACCAGGCCAAGTACAAACCCGGCTCGCCCAGCCCCCTGTTCGCCGATGGCAGGGCCGCCAGGCGTCCGCCCGAAGGCAGCATTCCCATCGCGCAAGGCGAGCTGGCCGGTCCATCCAGCGGACGCCTGGGGCACATCGAACCCGCGCCGGCCACGTCGTCGAACGGCAACCCCTATCCCATCACGCTGGCATTCGTGCAACGCGGCCAGAACCGCTACGAGATCTACTGCGCCGCCTGCCACGGCCTGACCGGTGCGGGCAACGGCATGATCGTGCAGCGTGGTTTTCCAAAGCCGCCGTCGTATCTGGATCCGCAACTGCTGCATGCATCGGATGCGGAATTGGAACGCTCCATCAGCGATGGCTACGGCGTGATGTATCCCTTTGCCGGCCGCGTGAATGAGCATGACCGCTGGGCCATCGTCGCCTACATTCGCGCGCTGCAGCTCAGCCAGAACACACCAGCCGATCAATTGTCGCCGCAAGACCTGCATGCACTCGGCGCAGGCGGGGCGAACTCGCCATGACGCGCACGACGCTTTCCAGCCTGGTGGGAACAGGGGTGGCCCTGGCGCTGCTACTGGTGGGCTTTTTCTTCGCCGTCGGCCATATGCGCCACGCCTTGTTCGTATATCTGGCCAGCTGGCTGTTCGTGCTCGGCGTGGTGCTGGGCAGCATGACGCTGATGATGATCCACGCGCTGACCGGCGGTGCATGGGGCGTGCGGCTTGGCAATGAATGCCTGGCGGCAACGCGGTTGCTGCCTTACGCCGCGTTGGCGGTAATTCCGCTGCTGGTCGGCATGCACGTGTTGTTTCCATGGCTGCGGACGGAGCCGGTGGATGATCCTTATCTCGATCACCAGCGCTGGTATCTCAATGCACCGGGCTTGATCGTTCGCACCCTGGTGGTGTTCGCGATCTGGGCGTGGATGGCGTACGGCGTGATGTGCGCCACGGGCAACGGCCGGGCGCTGCAGCCGCGTTTCGCCGCGGGCAGCCTGGTGGCGATGTTGCTGACCGTCACGCTGGCAGCGGTGGACTGGGTGATGTCGCTGGTGCCGCACTGGCACACCACCGACATTGGCTTGCTGCTGTTCACCAGCCAGTTGCTGATCGCCTTTGCGCTGGCGGTGTTGATGCATCTGGCGCGTGATGTTCAGGCCAACGATGCGCCGCCGCGCCTGTTGCGCGATTTCGGCAACTTGATGCTGGTGATGGTGCTCGGTTGGGCCTACGTCAGTTTCATTGACTATCTCACCAGCTGGGTGGCGGATTTGCCGGCGGAAACCGCCTGGTATGCGCCGCGCCTGCTCACCGGCTGGTGGTGGCTGGGGGTGATGGTGGCGTGCCTGGGCCTGGGCATACCGTTCTTCGCGCTGCTGCTCGGCAAGGTGAAAACCTCGCTGCGCGCCTTGCGCATCGTCGCCGTGGTCAGCCTGTTTGCGCAGTGGCTCAACCTGATCTGGCTGGTGCTGCCCAGCGGCGCTTTGCAGGGCGTTACGTTGTACTGGACCGATCCTTTGATCTGCATCGGCCTCCTGGGATTCTGCGCCATGCGCTATCGCGCGGGCCTGCATGAAAGAAGGAGGGTGCGCGATGGGCAGGGCGCATGAGCCGCATCGCATCGATGCGCCGGCCCTGCACAAGCTGGGCGGCTTGTTCGTGGTGTTGTTCGTGGTGATCCTGTACGGGATGTACGTGTTATGGCAGCACGTGCATTCGCGCACGCTCAACCTGCCGCCGCCGGCGCTGCCGCCGCAGCCGCGCCTGCAGGTCAACCCGCCGGCGGATCGCATCGCGCAATACCACTTGCAGACGCAGCAGCTCACTACCTACGGCTGGACCGATGCAAGCCATCGCACGGCGCATATCCCGATCGAACGCGCGATGGCGCTGCTGGTGCGGAAGCAGGCTGCGTCCAGGCCAGAAAACGGGAGTTCGTCGCCATGAGCCGGCTTTCGCGCGCATTGCTGTTGTTGCTGGCGTGCTGGTTATGCGCTGCCGAAACGGCGCCGCCACCGCCGCCGCATCTCACGGCGCGGGCCGATTTCCAGCAGAAGCTTGGAGCCGCGCTGCCGATGGCGGCGACGTTCACCGACGCATCCGGCAAGACGGCAAGCCTGCAACAATGGATGGATGGACGCCCGACCTTGCTGATGCTCGGCTATTTCCGCTGCCCCAATCTGTGCGATGTGGCGGAGCAGGGCCTCGCGCATGCGATTGCGCAGTCGAGGTTGCGACCCGGTAGCGATGTGAGCGTGCTGTTCGTCAGCATCGATCCACGCGATACGCCTGCCGCTGCGGCGAGCAAGCAACGCATGATCGCGAACATGCAAGGCGACGCGGATGCAGCCGCCTGGCATGTCCTGGTCGGCGGCAAGGCATCGATCGATGCGCTGGCCGGCGCGATCGGCTACCACTACTTCTACGATGCGCGGCTTGACCAGTACGCACATCCCGCGGGCCTGGTGATTGCCACGGCGGATGGCCGGGTCAATCAGTATCTGATGGGCGTGAACTACGTGCCGCAGAGCTTGCGCCTGGCGGTGGTGGCGGCATCGCATCACACGCTCGGCAGCATGGTCGATCAATTGGTGCTGCTGTGTTGCGGCTACGATCCGGCCACCGGGCGGTACACGGTGACGATCACGCGCATCATGCAGGGCTTGGGCATCGGTTTTGTGGTCCTGTTGCTGGGAATGTTCATGCTGCTGCGGCGGCATCCGGGAGCGTCGCCATGATCAGGTCGCTGCCGGAAGCATCCAATTTTTCCGTGCCGATCGACCGCATGTTCGATGCCATGCTGGTGCTGTGCGGCGCGGTGGCGCTCGGCGTCTTCGTGGTGATGTTCTGGTTTTGCATCAAGTACCGGCACGGCAGCGATGCCAATCGCGAAGGACGGCAGAGCACCAAGTTCGGCCTGGAAATCAGCTGGACGCTGATTCCGTTCCTGCTGTTCGTCGGCATGTTCGCATGGAGCATCAATCTGTGGACCTTGCTGCGCACGCCGCCGGCCGACGCCAAGCCGATCTACGTCGTCGCCAAGCAGTGGATGTGGAAAGTGCAGCACCCCAACGGGCGGCGCGAGATCGACGTGCTGCACGTGCCGCTGGGCGTGCCGGTGCGCTTGATCATGACGTCGCAGGATGTGATCCACAGTTTCTATGTTCCGGATTTCCGGGTGAAGCAGGACGTCGTGCCGGGACGCTATACCGCGTTGTGGTTCACCGCGACGAAGCTGGGCAGCTACCCGCTGCTGTGTTCGGAATACTGTGGCACTGACCATGCGGCGATGACGGGCACGGTGAAAGTCGTCTCGCGCGAGGATTACCGGCGGTGGCTCGACGAGAGCACGGCGTTGCCGCCGGCAAAACAGGGACGGCAACTGTTCGTGCAATTCGGCTGCAGCGGTTGCCACGACCCGGGTTCCGGCATTCGTGCGCCGGATTTGCGTGGCTTGTACCAAAGCCGCGTAAAGCTGGCCGATGGTCCCACGGTGACGGCAGACGACCGCTATCTGCATGACGCGATCATGCTGCCGAACACGCAACGGGTGGCGGGGTATGCGCCGATCATGCCGACGTATCAGTCGCGCATCGATGAAGAGGATGTCCTGGCGTTGCTGGCTTACATCAAGTCGTTGGAGGCGGGGCCTTCGCAGCAGGAGGGGGAGCATGCACAGCGTTAGATGGGCAAGTCGTAGCGCATCCTTGTCACCGCGAGAGACGGTCCGCTCCCCCCGGCTCAAGTCCGGGGCAGGCTCTACTGCCGTAGGGGAGGTGGCAGATTGTGGCAAGCGTCGGGATACACGCTTCGCAAATGCGGTGCAGGCAAATGGTTGGGAGAGAACCTCATGAACGCAGCAGCCACTACCGCCGACATCGAATCGATGGGCTCCGGCTACCTGGTCGAAGGTGGCCGCACGCTCTGGTCATGGCTGAGCACGCGCGACCACAAGCGCATTGCGATCCTGTACACCATCGCGATCACCGCGTTCTTCTTCATGGGCGGCGCGGCGGCGACATTGATCCGGCTCACGCTGATCCATCCCGACGGCCGCCTGCTTTCGGCGGAAACCTACAACAAGACCTTTACCTTCCACGGCGTGGTGATGGTGTGGTTTTTCCTGATCCCGTCCATTCCATCGACGATGGGCAATTTCCTGTTGCCGATCATGATCGGTGCGCGCGACATGGCGTTTCCGCGCTTGAACCTGTTCAGCTGGTACCTCTACATGATCGGGGGTTTGTTTACCGCCGCTACCCTGGTGCTCGGCGGGGTGGACACGGGCTGGACGTTCTATACGCCGTTCTCGACCATGTTTTCCAACACCAACGTGATTCTCGCCGTGGTGGGTGTGTTCGTGGTCGGCTTTTCCACCATCCTTACCGGCATGAACCTGATCGTGACCACGCACACGATGCGTGCGCCGGGCATGCACTGGTATCGCCTGCCGTTGTTCGTATGGGCGATGTACGCCACCAGCGTGGTGATGATGCTGGCCACACCGGTGCTGGCGATGACGCTGGCGCTGATCGGGCTGGAACGGCTGGCCGGCGTGGGGATTTTCGACCCGGCGCTGGGCGGCGATCCGATCCTGTTCCAGCATTTTTTCTGGTTCTATTCGCATCCGGCCGTATACATCATGATCCTGCCCGCGATGGGCGTGGCGAGCGAGTTGATCTGCAATGGCGTGCGTCGCCGCATCTTCGGCTACAAGTTCATGGCCTGGTCGATGTTCGGCATTGCCTTCATCGGTTTCCTGGTGTGGGGGCATCACATGTTCGTGGCCGGGCAGTCGATGTATGCCGGCATCGTATTTTCCATTCTCAGTTTCGTGGTGGCGGTGCCATCGGCGATCAAGGTGTTCAATTGGCTGGCCACGCTGTACAAGGGCGACATCCATTTTCATGCACCGATGATCTATGCGCTCGGCTTCGTCGGTTTGTTCACCCTGGGCGGCATGACCGGTTTGTTCCTCGCGGCGGTGGCCTTGGACGTGAACCTGACCGACACCTACTTCGTGGTGGCGCACTTCCACTACATCATGGTCGGCGGCTCGGTGATGGCGTACCTGGGGGGCATCCACTACTGGTGGCCGAAGGCCACCGGGCGCATGTATTCGGAAAACATCGCCAGGCTGGCGGCGATCCTGATGTTCGTCGGCTTCAACCTGACCTTCTTTCCGCAATACATATTGGGCTACGAGGGCATGCCGCGGCGGTATCACCAGTATTTGCCGCAGTTCCAGGAGCTCAACGTGATTTCCTCGATCGGCGCGCTGATCCTTGCCGTGTCGTATCTGATGCCACTGTTCTACCTGGGCCATTCGTTGTTTCGCGGCGAGCCGGCGGGGCCGAATCCGTGGCGCGCAACCGGCCTGGAATGGACCGTCGCTTCACCGCCGCCCGAACACAATTTCCATGAAACGCCGGTGGTGACTACCGACCCATACGATTACCACGACTGATGAATGCGTCCATGCCAGCAGCGGCGGTGCAGCAGCAATTCGACGATGCACCCCAGCAGAAAGAAGCCGCCATGCTCGGCATGTGGGCGTTCATTGCCACGGAAGTGCTGTTCTTTGGCGTGCTGTTTGCGGCGTACGTGGTTTGCCGCTGGCGTTTTCCGCTGGCGTTCGTCGAAGGCAGTTCGCATCTGGATTTCCCGATGGGCACGGCGGAAACGGCGATCTTGCTGACCAGCGGTTGCCTTTCGGCGATCGCGTTGCGGCAGATCCAGTTGAACAAGGCGCGTCAAAGCGCGGTGTTGCTGCTGGTGACCAGTTTGCTCGGCGTGGCGTTCCTGGTGCTGCACGGCATGGAGTATCACGACGAATTCAAGGAAGGCTTGATACCCGGCATCCGCTACCTGCAGCAAGGGCCGAGCGCGCATGAGATGGAATTGTTCTTCAGCCTTTACTACGTGACCACCGGCTTTCACAGCCTGCACGTGCTGATTGGCGTGGTGTTGCTGCTGATCATGGCGTGGCGCACCTGGCGTGGCTCATTTTGCGCGCAGTACCACACGCCGATCGAAATCACCGGTTTGTACTGGAGCCTGGTCGATATCGTGTGGATCTTTGTCTACCCGGCCTTTTATCTGGTGGGGAGCGCGGGATGACGCAGCAGGAAATTCCCAGCTTGCGCAGCCAGTTGCTGGTGCTGGCCGGCTTGCTGATCTTGCTTGCCCTTTCCGCGGGCTTGTCCCGCGTGCCGCTTGGCTGGTGGGTGCTGGCGATTACCGCAAGCGTGGCGGTGAGCCAGGCTCTGTTGGTGATGGTGGTGTTCATGCGGCTGAAGAGCGGGCATCCGGCGCTGCGGATGATTGCCATCCTGGCCTTTGCGTGGCCGTTGATCCTGGTGGCGCTGACGCTGGGTGATTACTTCACCCGCTCACTGCTGCACGCGGCCTTGCATTGATTGAGCGTTTCAATCGGGGCTCTTGCTCGGCACGAAGGCGGATACCGGATCGCTGGCGGGAAAGGTTTCTTCCAGGGCGTGGTCGTGGTTCTCGCTCTCGTGCCGCTTGCGCCGCTCGCGCGCTTCCTGGCTTTCCGCGCGTTGCGCGCTGCCGTCGGATGGATGAGGCGAATCTTTACGGTCGTGCGATGCCATGAGATGTCCTCCACGATAGCGAGGGCATGCTGCTACTTCGCCTGTGATGTGCGCATGGAGAAGCCGTAAATTCCGGCTTTGTTGGCGCGCAGTCATCAGCATGACGGCGGCATCAGCATCGGCGCGGCAGATGTTCACGCTCGAACGCAGTGCCATGGTGCAAAGTTTTCGCACCTTCCCCATTAACGCGTGATCCAACGATGGAAGAGCGTCCAAGCACCCAGCCGCCGCACAACTCCGGCTATCCCGAACAGCGACCGGAACCCAACAAGCAGCACCAGCAGGAACCGGACTCCAAGACCCCTCACGAACCCCAGAACGTTCCACGCAAGAAACCGTATCCTTCGTCGTCATCATCGGGCTGAGCCGTGCAGATCGAAACCTTTCTACTGGAGAAAAACGCCTGGATGCCGAACAACCCGCGCTTCCCGGCGGTGCTGTACCGGCAGGCCGTGGCGGGCGAATCGATAGGCGCCAAGGACATGGAGGCGCTGTTCGCGCGCAACGGTTGGCAAGCGCGCTGGCGCGACGGTGTCTATGGCTATCACCACTATCACACCACCGCGCACGAGGCGCTCGGCTTTGCCGGCGGCCATGCGCGCCTGATGCTGGGCGGCCCACGCGGCAGGGAAGTGGAAGTGAGCGAGGGCGACGTGCTGGTGTTGCCCGCGGGCGTGGGGCATTGCAGCGTCAGGACCGACAAGCATTTTCTTGCGGTAGGCGCTTATCCGCCGGGGCAGGATTGGGACCTGTGCAAGACGATGGCGGATGAGGCGGCGCTGGAGCGCATCCGGCGGTTGCCGGCGCCAGCATCGGACCCGGTGGAGGGCGAGCAGGGCATCTTGCTGGATTTGTGGCGCTAGGCGCGGATGTAGATGGAAAAATGAAATCCCGGCATGGCTTGCATGGCGGTGTGGGGAGTTTTTCATCCGCGCCTCCATGGCGGCGATGAAAGCGCCGTTGACGCCGTCTTGCGCATTCGTAGACCTGCCATCCACCGCCCCACGCACTAGCATCCCTTTTTCAACGCCAAGCCTGGCAACAATAAGGCAGTGCGTGCCATGAGCAATGACAACCAGCGTATTTCCACCTCGCGCAGGCGGCTGATGCAGGGGGCTTCCCTGGGCATGGCAACCGCCGTGATCGGTTCGGCGCGCGCCTCGCAACCGGAAGACAGGAGCGGCGCAAGTCAGCAGGCCCTGCCGTTGAAAGATCCGCGCCAGGGGTATCCGCATCCGCCGTTCGAGGCGCAATCGCAAGCCTGGCCGGGGTTGGCCGGAAAGATGCGCCCGCGCCCGGACCATGGCGAAACCAGTTATCGCGGCAGTGGCAAATTGCTGGGGCGCCGCGCGCTGATCACTGGCGGCGATTCCGGGATTGGCCGCGCTGCGGCGATTGCCTTTGCGCGCGAAGGCGCCGATGTGGCGATTTCCTACTTGCCCGCCGAAGAGCCCGATGCGCGCGACGTCATCGCACAGATCCAGCAAACCGGGCGCAAGGCGCTGGCGTTGCCGGGCGATATTCGCAACGAGGCGTTTTGCCAGAACATGGTGACGCGGGTGATCGATGCGTTCGGCGGCATCGATCTGCTGGTGAACAATGCCGGACGGCAACACAGTTTCGAATCGATCCTGGACATTTCCAGCGAGTATTTCGACTGGACCTTGAAGACCAATCTCTACGCGATGTTCTGGATCACCAAGGCCGCCGTCGCGCATATGCCGCCGGGCTCGGCCATCATCAACACTGCTTCGGTGAATGCGTACGATCCTTCCGAGAATCTGCTGGACTATGCTTTGACCAAGGGCGGCATCGTCACCTTCACCAAAGGGCTGGCCAAGCAGATGATCAAGCGCGGCATTCGCGTTAACGGCGTTGCGCCGGGCCCGTTCTGGACGCCGCTGCAGGTGAGTGACGGACAGAGCGAGAAGAACCTCAGGGAGTTCGGCCAGACCACGCCCATGGGCCGCCCGGGACAACCGGCGGAAATCGCACACGTGTATGTGCAGCTTGCCGCGGCCGAATCGAGTTACGTGACGGGGCAGATCTACGGCGAATCCGGCGGGCGGGGACAGCCGTGACCAGGACGCGCGCGTTCGCATCGACCCGTCTACCGTTATTGCTCTGCCTTGCCTTGTTGCCCGCGGTCGGTTTTGCGCAGAAGGCAGCGACGTCGAAGTCGAACAGGCGCGGCGAGCATCACCACACCCTCGATGCGCGGGAGCAGGCGTTCGTGGCACAGGCAACGGCAGACGACGCCATGCAGATCACGCTGGCCAAGCTGGCCATGGGCCGGTCCGACAACCCGCGCATGCGAGCGTTGGCGAGCCGCATCGTCAGCGACCACGCCGCGCTCAACCTGCAATTTGCGCAGTTCGCGGCGGGCAAGGGCAGCAAGGGCCACGCGCATGGCGTGCCGGTGCGGAGCATCCGCGCGATGCAAGCGCACTTGCAATCGTTGCATGGCGAAGCCTTCGACCAGGCCTTTGCCGGCATGATGGTGAAGGAGCACCGCAGCATCATCGCGGCCTACGAAGCGGCTGCCAAAACCGCCGCGGACGATCGCCTGAAAACCATCGCCGCGCGCGGGATCCCCGTGCTGCAGGGACACCTGGCTGCGGCACGTGCATTGATGAAGGAAGGCGGCCCCGCGCAGCAGCGGCGCGAAAGCCAATAGGCAGGAATTACCAGTCCGCCCAGATGGCGTGCCGACGGCCGGCATATTCCCACTGCGCCAGGGTTGGCCCCATCCTCCGCTTGCCACCCTCCTGGCTCGCCTTGCCCCCGCGGCGGCGGTGCGCCTCCGTGGTGGCACGCTCCTGCTCGGACAGGCCGATCGTGCGCTTGCGTCTGGCGATGATGGCGTTGCGGATGCTCATGGTTGTCGGGGCGAAGACGGGGACGTTCGGCACCTTCTCATCGGATGCTTGAAAAGAACGCGCATGCCGTGTCAATGCATTTCTTCACGGAAAGAAGGGGGCAGGGGAAGGCGCCATTTCCATGGCGTAGCATGCTTCATCGATGTGTCAGCCGCATGAAACGCATGCGTGTGCCGGTGCGTGCATGCGAACGTTTTTGTTTGGCGGTGCATTCATTGCCGCTTGCATGACGGTCCGCCAATAAGTGACTGCGCAAGCGTCTTTTTTGCAAGTGGCGGGCATGCGCGCAAGCCCGCCCCCGGCAACAAAAAAGGCCACCGGGAGGTAGCCTTCTTTTCTTGAAACTGGAGTGGTGGGCGGTACAAGGATCGAACTTGTGACACCTGCCGTGTGAAGGCAGTGCTCTACCGCTGAGCTAACCGCCCGCCGGGAACGCGCAACTATACGGACCATGGGCTGAAACGTCAACCGCCTGTGGGGCCGTTGCGTTGCCGGGTACGTGGAACAGATCAGAGCATCCCTAGCGCCTCCGGGCGGCTAAAATGGCCCGTTTCTTTTTTGCCAAGCGGCCACCCATGCATTTCGATCTCTCGCACATGCTGCATGCCCTGCAGAATTTCCATCTCACGCCCTGGAAGGTGGTCGGCTTCATGGGTACTTTCATGTTCACCGGGCGCTGGTTCGTGCAGCTCTATTACACGCGCAAATACAAGCGGGTGGTGATGCCGCTGTCGTTCTGGTGGATGTCGGTGTCGGGCAGCGCCTTGCTGCTGGCCTATTTCGTGTTCGGCAAGAATGACTCGGTGGGCATTCTTTCCAACTTCTTCCCGGTGTTCGTGTCGGTTTACAACCTGGTGATGCATATGCGGCATCACGGGCGGGATGAGATCGGGGACAAGGCGTAACGCCCTCGGCCGTCACTCCCGCTTTCGCGGAAATGGCGGGAGTGAGGGCGGCGTTATTCCGGATCGTAATCGAGGTTCGGCGCCAGCCAACGCTCCGCTTCTTCGCGCGTCCAACCTTTGCGCTTCGCATAGTCTTCCACCTGCTCGCGCGTGATACGCCCCACCACGAAGTACTGGCTGCCCGGATGCGAGAAATACCAGCCGGACACCGCCGCCGCCGGATACATCGCGAAGCCTTCGGTCAATTGGATGCCGGCGTTGCGCGTGGCGTCGAGCAGTTCGAACAGCGCGGCTTTTTCGGTGTGATCCGGACAGGCGGGATAGCCGGGAGCCGGGCGGATGCCGCGGTACTTTTCACCAATGAGCGCTTCGTTGTCCAAGGCCTCGTCCGGTTGGTAACCCCAGAACTCACGACGCACACGCTCGTGCATGCGTTCGGCGAAGGCTTCGGCGAGGCGGTCGGCGAGAGCCTTGAGCAGGATGGCTGAGTAGTCGTCGTGCTCTGCTTCGAAGCGCTTGACATGTGCTTCGATGCCGATGCCGGCGGTAACGGCGAACGCGCCGATCCAGTCCTGTCTGTTGGCTTCCTTCGGGGCGATGAAATCGCTCAGGCAGAAGTCGGGACGTTCGACGGGTTTTTCGGCCTGTTGGCGCAGATGGTGAACGCGCCGCTTCCCATCCGCCAGCTGGATCTCGATGTCATCGCCCACACCGCAAGCCGGCCAGAAACCAATCACCGCACGCGCCGTCAGCCAGCGCTCGGCGATGATCTTGTCCAGCATGGCTTGCGCATCGGCGAACAGTTCGGTGGCCTGCTTGCCGACCACGTCATCTTTGAGAATGGCGGGATAGCGCCCGGCCAGTTCCCACGCCTGGAAGAACGGCGTCCAATCGATATACGCACGCAGTTCGGCCAGGTCATAGTTGTCGAAGGTGGTGATGCCAGGCTTGTTCGGCGGTGGCGGCGTATAGCTTTGCCAGTCGCAATCGAAGCGCTGCTTGCGCGCGTGTTCCAGCGGCGCCAGCGTTTTCGCGGCGCCGCGTTGCTTGTGGCGTTCGCGGATGTCGGCGTATTCGGCGCGGATCTTCGCCATGAAACCGTCGACCAGCTCCTTGCTGACCAGCGACTGCGCCACGCCGACGGCGCGCGAAGCATCTTTCACCCACACCGTGGGCGACTTGTAATGCGGCTCGATCTTGAGCGCCGTGTGCGCGCGCGAGGTGGTGGCGCCGCCGATCAGCAGCGGAATGTGGAATTCCTGCCGCTGCATTTCGCGCGCAACCTGGCTCATTTCCTCCAGCGATGGCGTGATCAGGCCGGACAATCCGATGATGTCGGCGTTGTGCTCGCGCGCGGTGTCCAGAATCTTTTGCGCCGGCACCATCACGCCAAGGTCGATCACTTCGAAGTTGTTGCAGCGGAGCACCACGCCGACGATGTTTTTGCCGATGTCGTGCACATCGCCTTTCACGGTGGCCATCACGATGGTGCCGTTGTTCTTGCCGGCATCGCCGGTGCGCAGTTTTTCCGCTTCAATATACGGCAGCAGATAGGCCACCGCTTTTTTCATCACGCGCGCGGATTTCACCACCTGCGGCAGGAACATCTTGCCGGCGCCGAACAGGTCGCCGACGATGTTCATCCCGGCCATCAGCGGGCCTTCGATCACGTCGAGCGGACGCGTCGTCTGCTGGCGCGCTTCTTCGGTGTCTTCATCGACGAACTGGTCGATGCCGTGCACCAGCGCGTGTGCAAGACGCTCGTGTACCGGCTTGTCGCGCCAGGCGAGGTTTTCGACGACGGCTTCGCCCTTCTTCGCCTTGTAGCGGTCGGCGATTTCCAGCAGGCGCTCGGTGGCGTCGGCGCGGCGGTTGAGCACCACGTCTTCCACGCGTTCGCGCAGTTCGTCCGGCACGTCGTCATAGATCATCAATGCGCCGGCGTTGACGATGCCCATGTCCATGCCGGCCTTGATGGCGTGGTACAGGAACACCGAATGGATCGCCTCGCGCACGGTGTTGTTGCCGCGGAACGAGAACGACACGTTGGACACGCCACCGGACACGTGGCTGTGCGGAAAGCGTTTCTTCAATTCGCGCGTGGCTTGGATGAAATCAACCGCGTAGTTGTTGTGTTCGTCGATGCCGGTAGCGATGGCGAAGATGTTGGGATCGAAGATGATGTCTTCGGGCGGAAAGTCGAGTTTCTCGGTGAGCAGCTTGTACGCACGCGAGCAGATTTCCACCTTGCGCTCGCAAGTGTCTGCCTGGCCTTGTTCGTCGAATGCCATCACCACGACGGCGGCGCCGTATTGGAGCACCTTGCGTGCGTGCTCCAGGAACATCTCTTCGCCTTCCTTCATCGAGATGGAATTGACCACGCCCTTGCCTTGCAGGCAGCGCAGGCCGGCTTCGATCACCGTCCATTTGGAGGAGTCGACCATCACCGGCACGCGCGCGATGTCCGGCTCGGCGGCGATCAGGTTGAGGAAGCGCGTCATGGCGGCTTCCGAATCGATCAGGCCTTCGTCCATGTTGACGTCGATGATCTGCGCGCCGTTGGCGACTTGCTGGCGCGCGACTTCCACCGCTTCTTCGTAGCGGTCCTCCTTGATCAGTTTCTTGAATTGCGCCGAGCCGGTGACGTTGGTGCGTTCGCCGACGTTGACGAAGAGCAGGTCCGGCGTGATGACCAGCGGCTCGAGGCCGGCGAGGCGGGTGTGGCGGGTTATGTTCATCAAGGGTGATCTTGCGACGGACAGTTCCCTCTCCCCTCCGGGGAGAGGGTTAGGGTGAGGGACGAATCTTGCGGGGATGTTTGATGAGAGCGGCTTTGCAAAGAGGGGGTTTGTGGCGAGACCAGCCCCTCACCCCAGCCCTCTCCCCAGCGGGGAGAGGGAGCGAAGCGCGGCGGCATCTGGAATGCACTCATGCCGCTTGCCTATCTTCAGAAGCAAGTTGGCGCGGCACATACTTGCTCACAGCCTCTGCAATCGCCTTGATGTGCGCCGGCGTGGTGCCGCAACAGCCGCCCACCATGTTGAGCAGTCCATCGCGTGCAAAGCCATCGATCACGGCGGCCATCTGCGCGGGCGTTTCGTCGTATTCGCCAAACGCATTCGGCAAGCCGGCGTTCGGATGAGTGCTGACGTAACAATCGGCCGTGTTGGCCAAGGTCTGGATGTGCGGACGCAGATCGGCAGCGCCGAGCGCGCAGTTCAAGCCGACAGACAGCGGGCGGATGTGCTTGACCGAGTAATAGAACGCTTCGGCGGTCTGGCCGGAAAGCGTGCGCCCGGAGCGGTCGGTGATGGTGCCGGAGATCATCACCGGCACGCGGCTGCCGCGTGCACGGAACAGCTCGCTCAGCGCGAACAGGGCCGCCTTGGCGTTGAGTGTGTCGAAGATGGTTTCCACCATGATCATGTCGGCGCCACCGTCGAGCAGGCCGCTGGCCGCTTCGGTGTAGTTGTCGACCAGCTCTTCGAACGTGACGTTGCGAAAGCCGGGGTCGTTCACGTCGGGCGACAGCGAAGCCGTGCGGCTGGTGGGACCGAGGATGCCGATCGCGAAACGCGGCTTGGCCGGGTTCCTGGCGGTGAACGCATCGCACGCGGCACGCGCAAGCTTGGCGCCTTCGCGATTCAACTCGTACGCCAGGTGTTGCAGGTGGTAGTCGGCCTGGCTGATGCGCGTGGAGTTGAAGGTATTGGTTTCGACCAGGTCGGCGCCGGCTTCGAGATAGGCCTGGTGCACGCCGCGGATGATCTCCGGCTTGGTCAGGGTGAGCAGGTCGTTGTTGCCTTTCAGGTCGCACGCGCCGGGATGATCGTGTGCATGTGCGTGCTGCGCATCGCGGCCTTCGGCGAAGCGTTCGCCGCGAAAGCCTGTTTCATCCAATGAGTGGCCTTGCAGCATGGTGCCCATGCCGCCGTCGAGAATAAGGATGCGTTCGCGCAGGGCGGCTTGGAGTGCGGCAACGCGATGGGGATGAGACCAGGGGAGGGTGCTCATGGACATGCTCCTGTGCGTAGTGCCTCAACGCCGTCATTCCGGCGAAGGCCGGAATCCAGTCTGAATACGCTGTGCGAAGCACTCGACATAGGTGTTGTGTCCTTCGGACGAGTATTTGCACTGGATTGACCAGCATTCGCTGTTGTAAAGCGCTTCGGCGTTCGCCGGAATGACGGTATGAAGTAAACGGAGGTCGGGACGTTCATGGTTTGCGCGCGAGCAGGTTGATCACTTCGAAATGCGGTGCCTTGCGCTCGCGGCTCAGGCGGTTGCAACTCAACACTTCAAGCTTGGCCTGCGTGGCCAGCTTGGTGAGTTCGCTCTCGGTGAACCCGAGGTTGCGGTGATCGAAGGGTTCGACCACAGCGCGATGGTCATGCTTGCCCAGCGTGGCGGCCAGCAGCTTGCCGCCGGGGCGCAGCACGCGCGCGGCTTCGGCCACGGCCTTGGCCGGGCGTTCGGAATAGGTAAGCGCATGCAGCATCAACACCAGGTCGAAGCTGCCGCCCTGCAGCGTCAAGGCATGCATGTCGCCCTGGCGCACCTCGACATTGTTGAAAGGCGCGAGCCGTTTGGCCGCCGCTTCCACCACGCGCTCGCTCGCATCCACGCAAACGATCGAGCGCGCGTGCGGCGCGAGCAATTCGGCGGTGACGCCGTCGCCGGAAGCGATGTCCAGCACGTCGCCGGTCTCCAGCAATTGCAGCAGGGCGCGGGTCAGCGTTTCCCACGTGCGTCCTGGCGAGTAGTGGCGTTCCATGTCGCCTGCCACGGTATCGGCCCAGCCATGTGCGTTGCCGCGCTGGGCCAGCACGGCGGTCAGTCGCGCTGCGTCTTCGCGCAGCAGGGCGTCGTCGATGCTTTCGCGCAGGGAGCGGATCAGCGCGTGCTGGCGCTCGTCGCCTTCGCTGTTGGCGCGGTAGTAGGCCGAAACGCCGGCGCGGCGATCGCGCACCAGCTCGGCCTCTTTGAGCTTGGCGAGGTGTGTGGAGACGCGTGGCTGGGCCAGATGCAGCACCGCGGCCAGCTCGGCCACGGTCAGTTCCTCCCGCTCGAGCAGCGCCAGCAGCCGTACGCGAGTGGGATCGGCCAGCAGGCGCAACACGCTGGAGGCGGTGGCCAGATCCATCGTGCATCCTTATATCGCGATAGAAAGATGGGTAAGAGTAGGCGGGTAGGAGTGACCCGTCAAGAGAATGAATGCCGAGGCGCTCTGCTGCACTCGCACAGGGCCTTATGCAGCGGGCAGCTAAAATGGCCGGCTTCCCCACCCCTTTTCCCCCGGAGCCGCTCATGGATTTCCGTTTCACCGAAGATCAGTTGTCCATCCAGTCCATCGCACGCGATTTTGCGCAAAAGCGCATCGTGCCGGTGGCGGCCGAACTCGATGCCAAGGGCGAGTTCCCGCTGGACAACATCCGCGAGATGGGCCAGCTCGGGCTGATGGGTATCGAGGTGCCGCATGAATACGGCGGTGCGGGGATGGATCCGATCGGCTATGCGCTGGCGGTGATTGAAATTGCCGCGGCGGATGCGGCGACGTCCACCATCATGTCGGTGAACAATTCGCTGTTCTGCAACGGCATCCTCAAGCACGGCACGGAAGAGCAGAAGCAGAAGTATGTGCGTGCGATTGCGCAAGGTGATGCGATCGGCGCGTATGCGCTGACCGAGCCGCAGTCCGGTTCGGACGCATCGGCCATGCATACCCGTGCGTCGAAGAACGCCGACGGTGACTGGGTGATCAACGGCAAGAAGAGCTGGATCACCTCCGGTCCGGTGGCCCGCTATATCGTGCTGTTCGCCATCACCACGCCGGGTATCGGGGCGAAGGGCGTGTCGGCGTTCATCATCGACACGCAGCGGCCTGGTTTCCATGCGGGCAAGACGGAGCCGAAGCTGGGCATCCGCGCGTCGGCCACGTGCGAAATCGAATTCAACGAATACGTGTGTCCGAAGGAAGACCTGCTCGGCGACGAAGGCAAGGGCTTTTCGATCGCGATGGGCGTGCTCGATGCCGGCCGCATCGGTATTGCATCGCAGGCGGTGGGTATCGCGCGGGCGGCGTATGAAGCGACGTTGCAGTGGTCGCGCGATCGCAAGGCCTTTGGCCAGCCGATCGGCACGTTCCAGATGACGCAGGCCAAGATCGCCGACATGAAGTGCAAGCTCGACGCGGCCACGCTGCTTACATTGCGTGCAGCGTGGGCGAAAGGCGAGGCGGAAAAGAACGGCGGACGTTTCGGTACCGAAGCATCGATTGCGAAACTGGTGGCTTCGGAAGCGGCCATGTGGATTTCGCACCAGGCCGTGCAAATTCATGGCGGCATGGGCTATTCGAAGGAGATGCCGCTGGAGCGCTATTTCCGCGATGCGAAGATCACTGAAATCTATGAGGGCACCAGCGAGATCCAGCGGCTGGTGATTGCGCGTGCGGAGACTGGTTTGCGCTGACAAGCAACCGTTGCTGTTGATAAGGGCGAGGCGTTTGCGTGGCACGCTTCGTCCATTCCAATCGGATTCTCCAGCCACTGAGTGGAGAACCGTCTGTGGGGATGGAGTCGTAGGCTGGGATTGCATCCCAGACGTTTTTTCCATTGCCGGGATTGCATCCCAGCCCACGCAAGCGTCGGCATTTCCCCGCGTCGTGCGCCTTCGGTCAAAACGGGGACGCGTGTGCCAAGGCGCCATTCACCCCGAGCTTACGCATTGCCTATGTTTGCAAGCGTAAAAGGCGGCTGTTGCGAAGGGCATCGACGTTACTGCTTTCTGCATTTCTTCTGCTTTTGCGCTTGCGACTTTCCGGTCGCGGGTCGATACGAGTGTTGTTGAACGGCGTGAGGCTACGGTTCGGGCTTCTGCAGCCACTTTACGTGGTTGCAACGGCCCGTGTGTCTTTCTTTTTCCTCTGGAGGCTTTATGCAAATGCGTCATGCTTTTGGTGCATCGCTAAGCGTTCTGGCAGCGGGAATGGTTCTTGCGGGCATGTCCAGTCCGGCTTACGCAAGTTGGAGTGATGAGGGAACATCTGCTGGATTGCAATGCAGTTCGGCGGATGTAAACGACAGTGCGATCGCCGTCGGCAATTGCCTTTCCGGCACGTTCATTCGCGAAGGGTTTGTCGCGGCCACACTGGGCAAGCCTGTACCGCTGGCGCCTCTTACCACTAATGGAAACGGTGGCGAGGCTTGTACGGTGGGGGGTATCAACAATGCGCTGTTGCCCAGCGCGATCATTGTCGGCAGTTGCGAGGATGCCAACAGCGTGCCGCAGGCTGTGTTCTGGAACGCTGGCAATCCAGCCATCACACCTACGCAATTGCAGCCGTTACCTGGCATTGCCGGGCTGCTGGCGGATGTGCAGACCATCGAAACTGCGGTCAATCAGCAAGGAAACATTGTTGGCACCAGCATCAACGGGAACGAAGACGCAACGCCAGTCATATGGAACGCTGCCGGCACACCTACGGCCCTTCCTGCGGCCTTGCTCGGTTCGGTCACCAACTGCGTTCCCGTAGACATCAATGATGCAGCGCCGCCTTCCATCGTCGGCAACTGTCCGGCGGGCGCGGGTGGCGGGGGCAAGAATGTAGCAGTGCTTTGGCTCACCAGCACCAGCGCCCCCCTCATATTGTTCAAGCCAAGCGGCGCCAGCTATTGCACGGCCAAAAAAATCAACACCAGCGGCCAGATCCTGGGTGAGTGTTTTTATCTCGGGACGAACGGTGCCACACCCGATACGTTTCGAACGGTGGAGTGGGGTTCCGGAGGAAGCGGGCCGACCGTGCTGATGACGATCAATGGCAACACCTCGCTGCGCAATGTCGGTGTGGATATGAATGCCTCCGGACAGGTTGCCGGTACTCGCCTGATCGCAGGCGGCTACACCTCCGCGTTCTACTGGGACCCATCCAAGGGAACCAATGCCACGCCCATCGACCAACTCCCTGGTGGCTCCCGTGCAGGTGCGGCGGGCATTGCGGACAACGGTGTGATTATCGGCAATGGCGAGGCCAACGGTGTCAACGAGGCCTATGTATGGCATGCGAGCAACGGTACGTTGACGCCCATTGCGCCTCTGCAAAGCGGCGGCAACGATGGTGTAAGGGCCATTGCCAAGAGTGGCGGCTTCATAGCGGGGGCAAGCGAGACCTCGCACGATGGTACCGGTGAGGAAGTCGATGCAGTCGAGGAGGTAACGCCATGAAAAGACTATTTGGCACGGCACGCGTCAGGAGTGATGTGCCGGTGGCGCGATGGAAAACGGTGCGTGCGGGATCGGTGTTGATCGTGGTGATGGGTATTCAATGCATGTCTTCAACGCATGCAAGAACCACCGCGGCCAGCGATTATTCCTACTTCTTGGCGCGCCATGCGGAAACAGGCGTTGTGAAAACATATGTAGATGCCAGCTGGCAATGGGCGAATGGCGCCTCCAACTTGAGCCCAACTACGCAAATTACGACACCAAAAAGAGAAGCCGAGGCTCAAAGAGAGCCCATCGGGCCGGAAACGTGTTACTCGGAAAGGTTCCGTGCGTACATTGACGTTAACAATGGCCTGTGTGATTGACTCAGGTCGATGGGGTTGTGCGTCGTTTGACGTGCAACCCCCAATAGCGCGAATGTCTGAGTTGGAGACTAAATCACGGTGGGTCTGCGTACCAACTTACAAAAGCCCCGGCAATGCCGGGGCTTTTTTCATTGACGCTTTAACCGTAGCCACTAGTGCTCATGGCGAGCCAGCTTGTGCGTTGCTTCATCCATCTTGTCGCCCAGCATGCGGCGCACGCTCACGTAGAACACCGGGATCAGCAGCAGGCCGAGGAAGGTGGCGAACAGCATGCCACCGATCACGCCGGTACCGATTTCGTGGCGGGAGTTGGCGCCGGCGCCGGAGGACGTCACCAGCGGCAGCACGCCGAGGATGAAGGCCATCGAGGTCATCAGGATCGGGCGCAGTCGCAGCCGGGCGGCGGTGACCACGGACTCGAACAGCGTCTTGCCTTCGGCTTGCTGCTCCACCGCGAATTCCACGATCAGGATGGCGTTCTTCGCGGCCAGGCCGATCACCGTCACCATGCCGATCTTGAAGTACATGTCGTTCGGGAAGCCGCGCAACATGGACGCCAGCACCATGCCCAGCAGGCCCAGCGGCACCACCAGCAGCACGGACACCGGTATCGACCAGCTTTCATACAAGGCCGACAGACACAGGAACACGATGAAGATCGACAGCATCATCAGCAACGTCGCCGAGTTGCCCGCCAGCAATTCCTGGTACGACTGGCCGGTCCAATCCGCGCCGAAGCCATGCGGCAGGTCGTTGTTGACGATGTTCTGCAAGGTCGCCATGGCCTGGCCGGTGGAGTAGCCCGGGGCGGAGTCACCCACGATTTCAATGGCCGGGTAGCCGTTGTAGCGCGTGAGCGAAGGTGCAGCCATGCTCCAGGTGGAATGCACCACGCTGGACAGGGGGATCATGTTGTACGGGCCGTACGGCGAACTGGTGCTGCTCGAAGCATTGCCCGACGACGAGGTGCTCAACCTGTTTGAAGCAGCCGACGTGGTGCTGGTACCCAGCGAACTGGGGGTGTAGATGTGGCTGAGCGCATCCGTATCCATGCGATACGGTGCATCGGCCTGCACCATCACGCGCTTGACGCGGTCTTCGTAGATGAAGTTGTTGATGTAGACCGGCGCCAGCATCAGCTGGATGGCGGTGTACACGTCGCTGACCGACAGGCCCAGCGCTCCGGATTGCACGCGATCCACCGTGAGGTTGTACTGCGGGGCATCCGGCAGGATGTTCGGACGGGTACCGAACAGGGTGGGGCTCTTGGAAGCCTTGCCCAGCAACATGCCCATCGCCTGGCCCAGCTCGGCGCGCGACTGGCCGCTACGTGCCTGCAGGTACATGTCCAGGCCGCCGAACTGGCTGAGGCCGCGGATGGTCGGCAGGTTCACCACGAAGATCATCGCGTCGCGAATACCGCCGTGCAGGATGCCGTTGGCCTTCAGGATGAACTGGTCCGCGGTGATCGAGCGCTCGCTCCAGTCCTTGAGCTTGATGAACACCATGCCGGCGTTTTCACTGCGGCCCACGAAACTGAAGCCGCTGATCTGGTACATGCCGACGTAATCGTCTTTCAGCGGGCTCTTGTCCAGCGTGTCCTTGACCTCCTTCATGACCTGCTCGGAGCGTTCAAGCGAAGCACCGGGTGGCAGGCTGACGATGGCCAGCGCGAAGCCCTGGTCTTCGCTGGGCACGAAACCGGTGGGCAGCTTGGTGTAGAGGAAGCCGGCCAGCGCCGCGATCAGCGCGAACACGATCATCCAGCGCGGGGCATGGCGGACGGCGCTGCCGATGTGGCCCTGGTAGGTATGCGTGACGCGGTCGAAGACGTTGTTGAACCCGCGGTAGATGAAGTTCTTCTTATGCTCGTGCGTGGGCTTGAGGATGGTCGCGCACAGCGCCGGCGTGAACGACAGCGCAAGGAACGCGGAGAAGCCCATCGACACGGCGATGGTCAGCGCGAACTGCTTGTAGATCACGCCGGTGGCGCCCGGCTGCAGGGCGGACGGCACGAACACCGCCGCCAGCACCACGGTGATGGCCACCACCGCGCCGGTGATCTGGCTCATCGCCTTGCGCGTGGCTTCCTTCGGCGGCAGGTTTTCCTCGGTCATGATGCGTTCGACGTTTTCGATCACCACGATCGCGTCGTCCACCACGATACCGATAGCCAGCACCATGCCGAACAGGGTGAGCTGGTTGATGGTGAAGCCCATCGGCGCCAGGCCAATGAAGGTGCCGAGCAGCGCGACCGGAATCACCAGGGTAGGAATGACCGTGGCGCGGAAGTTCTGCAGGAAGATCAGCATCACGAAGAACACGAGGATGATCGCCTCGATCAGCGTGTGCATCACTTCATCGATCGACACGCGTACGAACGGCGTGCTGTCGTACGGCGCGAACCAGGTGACGCCCTGCGGGAAGTCCTTGGCCAGTTCGTCCATCTTCGAACGCACCGCCGTAGCTACCTGCAGCGCGTTCGCACCCGGCAGCAACTGCACGCCGAAGCCACCCACGGGCTGGCCGCTCCAGGTGGAGGCGAAGCCATAGGTTTGTGGGCCGAGCTGGATGCGCGCGATGTCCTTCAGGCGCACCGTGGTGCCGTCGGGATTGGCACGCAGGATGATGTTGCCGAACTGCTCAGGGGTGGAGAACAGGCCTTCCGCCGACACCGTGGCGGTGAAGGTCTGTCCGTTGGGGGCGGGATCGGAACCCAGCGAGCCGGCAGCGAACTGCACGTTCTGGGCGGAGATCGCGCTTTCCACCTGCGAGGCGGACAGGCCGTAGCCTTGCATCTTGTCCGGATTCAGCCAGACGCGCATGCCGTATTCGGAGCCCACCTGGAAGGTGCTGCCCACGCCGGGAATGCGGCCGATCGTGTTGATGACCTGCGAACCGACGATGTCACTGAGGCGGCCGCTGTCGATCTCCGGATTGTTGGAGATCAGGCCCACGAACATCAGGAAGTCCGGGTTGGCCTTGGCCACCACCACGCCCTGCTGCGTCACTGCGGCCGGCAACTGCGGCTGTGCCAGCGACACCTTGTTCTGCACCTGCACCTGCGCGATGTCGGGATCGGTACCGGTGGCGAAGCTCAGCGTGATCGTTGAGGTGCCGTTCGAGTTCGAGGCCGAACTGAAGTACAACAGGTTGTCCACGCCGGTGAGCTGTTGCTCGATCACCTTGGTGACCGTGTCTTCCATGGTCTGTGCACTGGCACCCGGGAAGGTGGCGGTGACCGTGACCTGCGGCGGCGCGATGTTGGGGTAGGACTCCACACCCATGCCCAGCACCGAAATGATGCCGACCAGAGTGATCAGGATGGCGACCACCCACGCGAAAATAGGGCGGTCGATAAAGAAACTCGGCATCCGTGTTCTCCTTACTGATGACCGGCCGGGGCGGGACCTTGGCCGGCGGGAGCCTGGTCAGGCTTCCACGGGGTGGCCTTGGCGGGAGCGCCCGGCTTGACGCCCTGGACACCCGACACGATCACCTGATCACCGGCGGCGAGGCCGCTGGTAACGATCCAATCGTGGCCGCGCATGGTGTCGGCCGATACGCGCTTCTGCGCGACCTTGCCGTCCTGGCCGACCACCAGCGCATAGGCGCCGACAGGATCGCGCTGGATACCGGCCTGCGGAATCAGGAATACCTTGTTGAGCTCACCCATGTTGGCCGTGAGGGTGACGTACATGCCCGGCAGGATGCGGCGGTTGGGATTGGGCACCACGGCACGCAGGTTGATCGCCCCCGTCGTCGGATTGACCGACGTATCGGAGAAATCCAACGTGCCTTGCTTGTCATACTTGGCGCCGCTGGGCAGGGTGATCTGCACCGTGGTCTTGTCCTGCTCGGCAAGCTGCACGTTGCCGTTGGTCTGGGCATGACGCAGCGTTTCGAGATCGGCGGCGCTCATGGTGAAGTTGACGTACAGCGGATCGAGCTGGTCCACCGTAGTCAGCAAGGTAGCGTTGGCGCCTGCATCCGTCGTGCTGTTGCCGACGATCGCGCCCTCGGTCACCTGCTGCTCGCCGGCGCGGCCGTCGATCGGGGCGGTCACGTTGGTATAGCCGAGGTTGATGCGTGCGGTCTGCACGTTCGCCTGGGCCTGTTTCACCGCAGCCTGGGCGGAGCGTTCGTTGGCTTCATCGGTATCCAACTGCTGGCGTGAGATGTAGCCCTGCGGCACCAGCTGGCGGTCGCGGTTGGCGATCACGTGCGCATTGGTGTAGCTGGCCTGGGACGAAGCCAGCGCGGCTTCGGCATTGGCCAGGGCGGCCTTGTACGGCACCGGATCGATCTGGAACAGCAGCTGGCCCTGCTTCACATCCGTCCCTTCGGTATAGACGCGCTTGAGCAGCACGCCCGAGACGCGGGCACGCACGTCGGCGCTGCGGAAGGCGGACAGGCGTCCTACCAGGTCTTTGGTCAGCGGCACGTTCTGCGGCTGGGCTTCGATCACCCCCACCGTCGGCGGCGGCATCTTGGGCGGACCTTGTTCCTTGCTGCTACAGGCGGCAAGTGCCAGCAAACTCAGGCACAGCACCGGTGTGCGCATTGGCGTCGACTTCATGAGGGCTCCATGGACTTGCGTAAATCGGATGGGGTGAGGCTTGGCAACACATGCCGAGGCCCGGCCGTACTTGCCGGAATTTCTTACGTTTATCGGATCAAGGCCAGTTTGTCCTGTGTCGTTGGTCGCTGCGCAACAGGTTTCAGGGGCAAGACTATACCGGCCAGTTTACAATTTCTGCAGTGCGGGAATCCAGCCTTTTGGGCAGATGACGAACGGCACAGGCGCGGCAGGCCCGCCTGTGACCAAACCGGCCGGGCGCGTGCCGCTGCCATGGCGATGTATGCCATCGCCATCGCCCCGATGCGGCACGCTTCGACGTTGTCGCTTGCTGCAATACAACGACAGCTGGTGGTGTCCATGTTCGCGTTCGCGGGGATGACGCGCACGCATCGCCTCGTTGCCAAGCACATCGCACGGTTAATCGCGCATGACGCGCGTTGCTGCGCTGCCGATGGATTCAACGCAGGGCGGAGCGTATCCTTTTAAAGCTTTCAAACCCCATCATCTCCACTTCTTAAGTAGAAGCCATGAATGCGATCCGTGCGGCCAATGACATCCCCCTCGTGTCTGTCGTGCTCGAAGAGTTGAAGAAAAGCGGTTATCCAACCAAGCGCCTTGATGAGGCGCAATTTTTTATCAGCGCCTTTTTCTCGCGCATTGCCAGCACCGACGTCGACCTGCATACGCCCGCCGCGTGGGCGCAGGTGGTGGCCGGCCTGCTCGATTTCCTGCAGCAGCGCACGCCGCACCGCGCCGCCGTACGTATCACGGGTGCCGCGCATGCGGCCCGCAGCGCGGTGGAAATCATCACCGACGACATGCCGTTCCTGGTCGATACGGTAAGCATGATCCTGGCCGAGTACTCTGCCGTCCATCTCGTGCTGCATCCGGTGGTGAAGGCGAACCGCGATGCCGGCGGCCAGCTGCAACAGCTTGGCGGCGAGCATGGCACGGCCGAATCGGTGATGCATTTCGAAGTGGACAGCATCGTCGAAGAATCCATCCGGGCGCAGTTGACCAATCGCATTGAAGATGCGCTGGAAGACGTGCGCGCCGCCGTGCGCGACTGGAACACGATGCGCGAGAAAGCGCTGGCCATCGCCGCGGACCTGCCGAACCGCAAGCTGCCGCTGGACCCTGCATCCGTCAATGAAGCGAGCGAATTCCTGCGCTGGCTGGCCGACGACAACTTCACCTTCCTGGGCTATCGCGAATACGAAGTAGCCAAGACCGACGGCGATGAAGTGCTGCGCCCGGTCGAGGAATCGGGCCTCGGCATCCTGCACAAGAGCGAGCGTTCGATCGCGCCGCGCTCGCTGCGCTCGCTGGCGGCGCATGACCTACCGCAATCCGGTGCGTACGATGCGATCATCCTGACCAAGACCAATGCGCGCTCGCACGTGCATCGTGCCGGCAACATGGATTATGTCGGCGTGCTGAAATTCGACGCCAACGGCGCGCCGGTTTCCGAACAGCGCTTCCTCGGCCTGTTTACCTCCAACGCTTACATGATGCGTCCGCAAGAGGTGCCACTGGTGCGCCGGCGCGTGGAAGCGGTGCTGGCTCGCTCGGGCCTGAAGCGCGATGCGTATTCGGGCAAGGCGCTGCGCCACATCCTGGAAACGCTGCCGCCGGAAGAACTGTTCCAGAGCACGGAAGACGAATTGTTCGCCACCGCCATGGGCATCCTGGAGCTGCAGCAGCGCGCCCGCACGCGGCTGTTCCTGCGCCGCGATCGCTACGGCCGTTTCTTCACCTGCCTGGTGTTCGTGCCGCGCGAGCGCTTCAATACCACGGTGCGCGAGCGCATCGAAGGCATGCTGCGCGAGGTGTTCCACGGCGAGAGCCTGGATTCCAACGTTCTGATGGGCGAATCCGCGCTTGCACGCCTGCATGTCACCGTGCGCCCGCACCTGGGCGACCATCCCAAGTTCAACACGCAAGAATTGGAAACGCGCCTGCAGCACATCGTGCGCAACTGGTACGACGGGCTGCGCGACAGCCTGATCGGCAAGGCCGGCGAAGCGCAGGGCGTGGCGCTGTTCAATCGCTTCGGCAAGCTGCTGCCGGCCGGCTACATCGAAGACGTGGCGCCGGAGCAGGCCGCACTGGACGTGATCGCGCTGACCACGCTCAAGAGCGACGATTCGATCCACCTGCATCTTTATGAAGATACGCGCGACCAGAGCCTGCGCTTCAAGGTGATCCACGTCGGCGCGCCGATCTCGCTGTCCGACGCGTTGCCGATGCTGGAAAACATGGGCGTGCGCATGCTCGCCGAACATGTCTATACGCTGGAAAGCGAAGGCCGCACGCTCACCATCCACGATTTCGAACTGAAGACGAAGGCGCCGCTGAAGTTCGACCTGGCCCACCTGCGCGATCGCTTCGAACGCGGCTTCGAAGCCTTGTGGCGCGGCGAGGCCGAGAGCGACGGCTTCAACAACCTCGTGCTGCTGGCGCAAGCCGACTGGCGCCAGGTCGCCACCTTGCGCGGCTACTGCAAATACCTGCAGCAGGTGGGCATTGCGTTCTCGCAGAGCTACATGGAAGAAACGCTGATCCGCTATCCGGCCATCGCCGGCTTGCTGATCGAGCTGTTCAACGCCAAGTTCGATCCGCGCCGCGAGCTGCTTTCCGCCAACGAGCTGGAAAAGGCACAGGACGACCTGCGCCGCGAGATGCAGGCGCTGATCTCCGCCGACACGCAGAAGGCCAAGCCGGAGCTGATCGACGAGATCGTCAACGCGCTGGCGGAAAAGCGCGACCAGCAGGTGCACGTGCTGTGGCAATCGCTGAAGTCGCTGCTCGATGACGTCGCCAGCCTGGACGACGAGCGCATCGTGCTGAGCTTCATGAACACGATCCGCGCCACGCTGCGCACCAGCTTCTTCCAGCTGTGGGAAGGCGCGCATCGCCATTACATCAGCTTCAAGTTCGATTCCAAGCAGGTTCCCGATGCGCCCAAGCCGGTGCCGTATCGCGAGATCTTCGTCTACGCGCCGCGCGTGGAAGGCATCCACTTGCGCTTCGGGCCCGTGGCACGCGGCGGCCTGCGCTGGTCGGATCGCCGCGAAGACTTCCGCACCGAAGTGTTGGGCCTGGTGAAGGCGCAGATGGTGAAGAACACCGTGATCGTGCCAGTGGGTTCGAAGGGCGGTTTCTTCGTCAAGCATCCGCCGGTCGGTGGCGATCGCGACGCGCAGCTGGCCGAGGGCATTGCCTGCTATCGCCTGTTCATCAACGGCCTGCTCGACATCACCGACAACCTGGTCGAAGGCAAGGTGGTGCCGCCGCATGACGTGATCCGTCACGACGACGATGACCCCTACCTGGTGGTGGCGGCCGACAAGGGCACGGCCACGTTCTCCGACATCGCCAATGCCATCTCGATCGAACACGGTTTCTGGCTGGGCGATGCGTTTGCATCCGGCGGCTCCAACGGTTACGACCACAAGGGCATGGGCATCACCGCCAAGGGCGCGTGGGAGTCGGTGAAGCGCCACTTCCGTGCGCTGGGCCGCGACAGCCAGGGTGAAGATTTCACCTGCGTCGGCATTGGCGACATGTCCGGCGACGTGTTCGGCAACGGCATGTTGCTGTCGCGCCACATTCGCCTGCTGGCCGCGTTCGACCACCGCCACATCTTCCTCGATCCCAATCCGGATACGGCCAAGTCCTTCGCCGAGCGCGAGCGCATGTTCAAGCTGCCGCGTTCGAGCTGGGATGACTACGACAAGTCGCTGATTTCTGCTGGCGGCGGCGTATGGCCGCGCAGCGTGAAGTCGATTCCGGTTTCGCCGGAAGTACGCGAGGCGCTGGGTATCAAGGCCAGCGTCGAGCATCTCTCGCCGAACGAACTGATGAGCGCGATCCTCAAGGCGCCGGTGGATCTGTTGTGGAACGGCGGTATCGGTACCTACGTCAAGGCCAGCAGCGAAACGCACGGCGACGTCGGTGACCGCGCCAACAATGCACTGCGCATCAACGGCACGGAACTGCGCTGCAAGACGGTGGGCGAGGGCGGCAACCTCGGCTTCACCCAGAAAGGCCGCATCGAAGCGGCGCAGCATGGCGTGCTGCTCAACACCGACTTCATCGACAACTCCGCCGGCGTGGACACGTCCGACCACGAAGTGAACATCAAGATCCTGCTCGGCGATGCGGTACAGCGCGGCGAAATCACCACGGATGACCGCAACCGCCTGCTCGCCTCGATGACCGACGAAGTCGGCCAGCTGGTGCTGTGGGACAACTACCGCCAGAACCAGGCCATCACCTTGATGGAGCGCCAGTCGGTGAAGCGCATCGGCTCGATGGCGCATTTCATCCGCACCCTGGAAAGCGAAGGGTTGCTCGATCGCCAGGTGGAAAACCTGCCGAGCGAAACCGAGCTATCCGATCGCAAGGCACGTGGCCATGGCCTGACCCGTCCGGAACTGTCGGTGCTGCTGTCGTACGACAAGATCCGCCTCTACCAGCAACTGCTGGAATCGGACGTGCCGGAAGACCCGTACCTGTCCAAGGAACTGGTGCGCTACTTCCCGAAGCCGCTGCACGACAAATACGCCGCGCACATGCAACGCCATCGCCTGAAGCGCGAAATCATCGCCACCGCGGTGACCAACTCCACCCTCAACCGCATGGGCGCCACCTTCATGATGCGCATGCAGGAAGACACCGGGCAGGGGCCGGCGGCCGTCGCCAAGGCGTACACGGCTGCGCGCGAAATTCTCGGCGCACGCGAACTGTGGGCCGAGATCGAAGCGCAGGACAGCAAGGTCGCCGAGAACACGCAGGTCGATGCGATCATGCAGGTCTGGGGACAACTGCGCCATCTCACGCGCTGGCTGCTCAACCGCCCGGGTGGCTCACTGGAAATCGCCGCGAACGTGGAACGCTACCAGGCGGCAGTGACCGAACTCAGCAACACCTTGCCCGACACCTTGACCCCGGCCGGCAAGGCCGACTTCGCCACCAGCCAGGAAAAGTGGGAAGGCTTAGGGCTGCCCAACGATCTCGCGCTGCGCCTGGCCAAGCTGCCGGAACTGCGCGCCATGCTGGACATGGTGGAAGTCGCGCAACAGACCGGCCAGCCGATAGCCAAGGTTGCCGGCGTGTTCTACGAGCTGGGCCAGGCGTTGGACCTGGAATGGCTGCGCGGCCAGATCGAAGCCTTGCCGGTGGAAGGGCATTGGCATGCGCAGGCACGCGGTTCGCTGCTGGATGAACTCAACCATCAGCATCGCGCGCTGGCGACGCAAGTGCTCGCGCTCAATGGCGGCAACGGCAGCAAGTCGCCGGTGCAGGCATGGCTGGAGCGTGACGATCCCGCGTTGAAGCACACCCGCAGCATGCTGGCGGAGATTCTCACGCAGAATGCGGATTATCCGATTGCCTCGGTGGCGGTGCGCCGCCTGGCGCAATTGGCGCAAATGCCGGTGTAATTTTCTCACTCACCGCAAGCCGTCCTTGTAATAGCGAAGTGCCATTCCCTCCCCTGCGTCAGTAGGGGAGGAATAGGGCTGAGGTATCCCCACGTTTTTTTGCTAGTTATTCCAGAAAAATCTTGGGGTTACATAGGCCCCGTTTCAAAACGAACCGTCATTCCGGCCTTCGCCCACTGCTGTCCGGGGAAAATGAAGTTCTTCAGAAATGCGCGGGCATAGCACCCGG
>NZ_DAIOEU010000016.1:0-76254 GCF_036746095.1 Dyella sp. | reverse complement strand
TTTCGCTGGAATGACGAGCTGATGGCACTGAATTTCCATGGAAAATTTTCGATGCCGGGTGCTATGCCCGCGCATTTCTGAAGAACTTCTTTTTCCCCGGACAGCAGTGCGCTTTCGCGGGAATGACGGCTCATATCGATTGCCGTAAGCATCATTTCATCGCATGCATGTGACGTCATCGCACATGCACGTCATGCGCGATACATCACGCAAGCTCCTCGCAAGCTTGCAGCTATCAGGTAGGGTTGTCTTCTCCGCACGCGTCTTAAGAATCGGCGACGCTGCAACACGGCTTGCGTGGAGGGATCGAGGGGACGCAGCCGTTGATGATTCATTCGACGTCGCCGGCATCGTAAGTGAATCGACCTGCCGCACGCGCGGCAACAACTATCGCATGGGGCTTGCGAGCCGCATCGGGTTCGCTTGCCCTTAAAAAAATCGAGGGAGTTCATACATGTCGAAACATTTCGCGCTTTTGGGGATTCGTCCATTGCTGTTGCCGGCAGCCTTGTCGCTGGCACTGCTGTCGACGGCAAACGCCGCCGGCACGCGCGTGGGCACACGCACGCATGCGGGCATTCAAAACGTCAGCAACACGGTGTCCACGCTGGTGATGACCGGGCATCCGTCCATCGACGCCACGCAGATCGCGCCGCTGCAAGCCAGCAAGCCGCTGCACGTGGAAGTCAGCCTCAACCTGCGCAACGTCGATCAGTTGCAGAGTTTTCTCGCCTCGGTGAATCAGCCGGGCAGCGCGAACTACCATCACTTCCTGACGCCCGCGCAATTCAAGGCGCAATACGCACCGACGGATGCGCAGGTGCAGGCGGTAGTCGCGCACATGCAGGCATCCGGCTTCACCAACATCAAGGTGGCCGCGAACAACTTGCTGGTCTCGGCAGATGGCACCGCTGCCACCGCGAATGCCGCGTTCAACGCCAACATGAAGACCTTCAGCTTCAAGGGCAAGCAGCATTTCGCCAACGGCACCGACGTGACCGTGCCGCAATCGCTGGGCGGCATCGTGGATGGCGTGCTCGGCCTGCAGGATTACGCCAAGCCGCACGTGATGTCCCATCGCATCAGCAGCGACGCGGCCAAGGCACAGGCTACCGCCGGCGTAGTGGGCCACAACCCGACGGATTTCCCGAAGATCTACGATGCCGGCAGCACGCCGACGGCATCCAACACGGTGGTCGGCATCATCACCTGGGGTGACATGACCCAGACGATCAGCGATCTGAACACGTTCACCAGCAGCGCCGGCATGGCCACGGTGAACACGAAGACAGTCGCTGGAGGCAGCGGCACGCTGGCCAACGACGGCGATCCGTCGGAATGGGACCTGGATAGCCAGGACATCGTGGCGATGTCCGGCGGCGTGAAGCAGCTGATCTTCTACGCGGCGATCAACGGCGACAGCCAGGACAGCCAGCTTACCGACGCGTCCATCACCGCTGCGTACAACAAGGCGGTGACCGACAACGTGGCGAAGGTCGTCAACGTTTCGCTGGGCGAAGACGAAACCGCGGCCAACAACTCCGGCACGCAGGCAGCGGACGACAAGGTGTTCGCGCAAGCGGTTGCGCAGGGGCAAACGTTCTCGATCGCTTCGGGCGATGCGGGCGTGTATCAGTGGTCGAGCGATCCAACCTCCGGCGCGCCCGGCTACGTCGCCAATTCCAGCGGTACGGTACAGATCGATCTAAGCCACTATGGCGTCAGCGAACCGGCAACCTCGCCGAATGTGGTGGCGGTGGGCGGCACCGCGCTCAGTACCAGTGGCACCACGACCTGGTCGGGCGAAACGGTGTGGAACGAAGGCCTTGCCGCGGTCAATCCGGGCAGTGGCGACAACAACCAGCGCCTGTGGGCGACCGGTGGCGGCGTGAGCCTGTTCGAAAGCGCGCCGGCCTGGCAGACCACGGCGCTCGGCTCATCCGTCACCAAGCGCGAACTGCCGGACGTGGCATTCGACGCGGCATCCAGCTCGGGCGCATTGATCGTGATCAACGGCCAGGCCAACCAGCAGGTCGGCGGCACCAGCCTGGCCTCGCCGTTGTTCGTCGGTTTGTGGGCGCGTATCGAATCGGCCAACAACAACACGCTGGGTCTGCCGACGCAGAACATGTACGCCTACTTCCCGAAGGATGCCACGCCGCTGCATGACGTCACCTCGGGCAACAACGGCTACAACGGCTACGGCTACAACGCCGCCGCGGGCTACGACAACACCACCGGCTGGGGCAGCCTGGACATCGCCAAGTTCAACGCCTACGTCACCAAGTATTGGGGCGGCAGCGGTGGCGGCACGGGCGGTGGCGGCACCGGCAATCCGGTGGCGAACTTCACCGATACGGTGAATGGGCTGACGGTGAGCTTCACCAACAGCTCCACCGATACCGGCGGCACGATCAGCTCGTATGCCTGGAATTTCGGCGACAGCGGCACGTCCACGTCGGCCAGCCCCAGCCACACCTATGCGGCGGCCGGCACGTACACCGTCACCTTGACCGTCACCGACAGCACCGGCGCGACCAACACCAAATCCACCTCGGTGACGGTGAGCAGCAGCAGTGGCGGCGGTACCGGCGGCGTATTCAGCAATGCCAAGCAGGTGGTGATCAACGACAACGCCACCGTCAGCAGCAGCATCGCGGTGAGCGGCTTGTCCGGCAATGCACCGGCCACGCTGAAGGTGCACGCCAGCATCACGCACAACTGGTCGGGCGACCTGACCATCGAGCTGGTCGCACCGAACGGCGCTTACGCGGTGCTGCAGAACCCCGACTACGGCGATGACGGCAACATCAACACCACCTGGACCGTGAATGCGTCGTCAGTGCCGGCCAATGGCACGTGGAAGCTGAAGGTGATCGATAACGATCCGGAGTACTACGGCGACTACGGCACGCTCAACAGCTGGAGCCTGACGTTCTGACCGTGCGGCAAATGCGCTCCCTCCCCTGCGTGCAGGGGAGGGTTGGGGCGGGGTGCGAGCGCAGCGAGCGGCGAAAGCCTCACGTCGCAAACCGTGCACATTGCCCGCTTGCTGCTTCAAGCCGAGGTTATCCGGTGGCATTCCACCGCACGCTCAAGCCCAAGCAACCCCACCCCAGCCCTCTCCTGCTGCCGCAGGGGAGCAATCAGCGCGCGCCTTGCCCTATGATCGAACTGCCCGGAGCTTGGGGCGGGGACATGTCCCTTTGTGGGGATGGGACGGGGAGGCTGAAGAGCGGCATGCGCGGGAGTGGTGGTGGTTGGATGCCGCGGATTCGCTTGCCGCGCATCATGGGTCATGCTGGAGCGTTTGCCTCCGCGATCCGTCACGCCATCGCCGGCATGCGTCCGCTGTTGCTCGGCAGCATCGCCGTGCTGCCGGTGCCGCCAGCGCTGGCCGGTGAATCCGTCGCCAAGACGCAAACGTACGCCGTTGCCGCCGGCCCGTTGCGCAACGCGCTGGACACACTCGCGGCACAAGGCGATCTCCAACTTGTCTACGACCCGTCGCTGGTGGCGGGCAAAACCACGCGCGGCGTTTCCGGGCGCCTGCTGCCCGCCGAGGCATTGACACTATTGCTCACCGGCACGGGATTGAGCGGTAAAGCCATCAATGCCGCCACCTTCGTGCTGGAACCCGCGGCAACGTTTCATGCGCCGTCCACACCAGCACCTGTCAGCAAGATGGAGATCGAGAAACCGCGCACGCTCGATACGGTCACCGTCAGCGGCTCGCTGATCAGCAACGCCGACATCCAGACCGCCACGCCCACCTTCACCATCACCGCGAACGACATCCGCGCGCGCGGATTCAACAATCTGTCGGACGCATTGCAGAACTCGGTACTGGCCACCGGCCCGGTGCAAGGACCGCAAGCGGCACGATCGTTCACGCAGGGCGCGCAACCGATCAGCCTGTTCGGGCTGGGGCCGCAGTTCATGCTGATCCTGCTGGACGGCAAGCCAGTGGCGAACTTCGGCCAGCTCTACAACGGCACCATCAACTTCACCAGCGTGGCGAATTTTCCGGTCGCACTGATCGACCACATCGATGTGATGCCGGGCGGCGCTTCGTCGATCTACGGCTCGCAGGCAATCGGCGGCGTGATCAACATCGTTACCAGGTCGCACCTGGATGGCGGGGAGATATCCGTGCGTACCGGCGGCTACTCCGATAGCGGCGGCGCCAATCAACGCATCAGCGGCGTGTATGGGCGCGACGCCGGCAAATGGCATGTGCTCGGTGCGTTGCAGTTCGACAACGCCTCGCCGATCTGGGGCTATCAACGTTCCTTGACGGCCAACGACGACGTGCCGCAGTTGCAGTCCGCCATTCTCGATTACGGTACGGCGCAGACGTTTACCGGCCACGCGCTCAGCAATGTGACGCCGCCGAACGGTTGCGCCAATCAGCTGTTTGGCAGCAGCACGATGCCGCTTCCCACCCAGCCGCCCAGTCCGCCCGGCATCTATTGCGGTTCGCGCAAAGTGGATGGCTACACCACCTACAGCAATCAGCTGCGCAACCTGGATGGGATGCTGAAGCTTGCGTATCAGGTTTCCGACGATGTCCGGCTCTATGCCGACGCGATGGCGAACTGGCAGCAGCAGCGCTGGTTCCCGGGCATTTCCTACTGGTCGAGCGACGACTTTCCGCATCAACTGATCGAAGACGGCGCCACCGGCCACTATCTGTATTTCGAAAGAGGCTTCGCGCCGGAAGAAATGCCCGGCGGGATCGCAGGGCAGATGGTGCGGCAGAACGACCTGCTTTATCAGGCCGATCTTGGCATCAATGGCAATTGGGGTGATTCGGGCTGGAACTGGGATATCTATTACCTGCGTACCGGTGACCGCACCGCCGAGGTCGAACCGTTGTGGATCAAATCGAGGATCGATGCGTATTTCGGCAGCGTGTTCGGACCGCTGGCTGGCGTCAATCCGCAGAACGGCATCCCTATCTACGACCCGGATATCGCGACTTTTTTCCGCGCAATCACGCCTGCGCAATATGCGAGCTTCGCGCAAGGGGTCCGCGATTTCAGCAACACCTGGATCAACGATACGCGCGCCACGCTCAGCAATGCATCGCTATTTGCCCTGCCCGGTGGCGATGCCGGCTTTGCCGTGCTGGCCGAGGGCGGCAGTGAAGCGTGGTACCAGCCGCGCAACCCCCTGTTTACCCAGGGCGAGATTTACGAGCATGCCGCCACCGGCGGCGGCGGACAGCGTTTTCATGCCGCCACCGCATTTGAATTGAACTTGCCGTTGCTCAAAGCACTGACCCTGGACCTGTCCGGCCGCTACGACTACTACGCCATCGATCGCGGCAACGACAATCGCAAGTTCACTTACAAACTGGGCGCGGAGTATCGGCCAGTGGACTCCCTGCTACTGCGCGCGAACTACACCACGTCATTCAAGGCGCCGGATCTTTCTTCCATTTATCTGGGCCCCACGGATTTCTTCACGCTCGCCACCGACTACTACTTCTGCGCGCAAGCGCACAGCGCAACGTGCGGCTCGGCGTATCAGTACTACGTGCAAGGCACGACGCTGGCGAACACCAAACTGCAACCGACCTCGGCGCAAAGCTGGACGGCGGGTGCGGTGTGGTCGCCGGTGGAAGGCTTGGATCTCAGCCTCGACTACCTGCACATCGCGATCCAGAACGAAGTCGTGCAGCAAGACCTCGACCTGCTGTTGCGTACCGAGTCGCAATGCCTGCTCGGCCAGCTCGATGCCGCCTCGACCGCCTGCGGCACAGCGCTCGGCCAAGTGCAGCGCGAAGGCGCGCATGGACCGATCAATAGCGTCATCACCTACTACGCGAATCTTTCCAACGAGGTCACCAAGTCCGTCATGGGCAGCGCGCGCTATCGCTTCGCGCTGTTTCATGCCGGCATGCTGACGTTGCAGCTCGACTACAACGACATGCTCAAGCACACCTATCAGATCGCGCCCGGGCAGGCGCCGATCAACCAGCTTGCCAACGCGCAATACAGTACCGAGTTCAAGAGCATCGCCAGCGGCAGCGCCACCTGGACCAGCCCGGGTGGCCGCTGGAGCGGCACGCTGTACGGGCATCGCTACGGCCCCTCGCCCAACTACGCGGCCACCATCACCGGCATCGGCACGCCTGGCGCTGCGCGCGTGTCGCCGTGGATCACCTTCAACGCCAGCGCTACCTACCATCCCACGCGCAACCTGGCGTTGTCCCTGCTGGTCAACAACATCGCCAACAAGATGCCGCCCAGCGATATGGGCGACGTGCTGTACCCGTACTTCAATAACGACAACTACAACATCTACGGGCGCGAATTCCTTCTACAGGCGGATCTGCGGCTCGGTGGCACGGGGCGTTAATAGACCAGGGCATCCCTGATGGACACGCTGCGTCACCTTTTCACGTCCGCACGTCAGGTCCGAACGGGCCATCGCATGGCGTTGGCATGGATTGGCGCGGCCCGCGCTGCGCGTTGGGGGGTTCTTGCCGGGCTCCGCGTGACGCGACCGGCCTGTTTTAACACGCAGTTGGCACCTTCAAGAGGGGTGGGGACCCCTGGCACGGCGCGTGCTTAGAAGGCTTGCCAACGTCGTAGGCAGCAGGGGGCACGCGACGTTGGCGAATCTTTTCGCGCCGGCTTGCGCAGGCGCCACCTAGATGAGCGTGCTGCCATGTTGCTGTTCTACACCTGCTATCGCCACTCCATTTTCGTGTGCGGCATGCTGCTGACCCTCGTGCTGTATGCGATGTTGCTGACCGCGCATGGGATGGCGCCGCCGCGTTTCGTGCTCTCGCCGGAAATGGGCGGCATCAAGCACGCCAGCGGCTTCAGCCTGCGCAAGGTCAGCGACGTGCTGGCCGGCCGCAAATACGCCGTGCTGACGTTCGATGACGGTCCCTACGGCCAGGGCCTGGATGAGCAGATCCTGGCCACGCTGCAAAAGCACCATGCGCATGCCGTGTTTTTCCTGGTGTGCAGCCACATCAACGACGCGACGCGCGGCGAGCTTGCCAAGTTCGAGAGCGCAGGCGACCTGATCGGCAACCACACGTTCGACCATCCTGACCTTGCCAAACTGGGTCAGCCTGAAATCCGGCAACAAATCGAAAGCTGCAATCAACGCATCGCCGATGTCACCGGCAAGCGTCCCACCTATTTCCGCCCGCCGTTCGGCTCGACCACACGGGCGGTTGGCGAGGTGGCGAAGTCGCTCGGCATGCAGCAGATGCTATGGAATGCCAACAGCGAGGACAGCTGGGTCAAGCATCCCGAGCAGATTCGCGACTTCAGCCTGTCGCAGACGGAAGACCAGTCCGTTTTGCTGATGCACGAAAAGCCGATGACGGCGGCAGTGCTCGACGACATCCTCACGCAACTGGAACAGCGCGGCTTCCAATTCGTATTGCCGGATCAGTTGTCGGACAACGTCGCGATCAATTGATCGCGGGCAGCAACGTAGGCTGAGGTGAAATCCCAGCCTTGAGCCTCACAAAAAGCCGGTATGGCCTCCCTACGTCAACGCGGTACGCGCAACGACGAATGGCGCAATGCGTCTTCATGCTGCACTTCATCGTGTGCGGCGATTTCTTCCATATCCAGGGCGCCATGACGCGGACCATGCATGCCACCCGGCGGGTTGGCGGCATCCGTACTGCCTTCCTTGTTGATGCTGACGTCGGCGTTGGGTTTGGTGGTCATGCGAAGCTCCGGCGAAGATCCGCTTATTGTTGCACGGGTTCCGCCGCTGGCAGGGCCTGCGTGATCGTGGTTGCGAAGCGGCCCAAAGGACAGTCGTAGCCCGGCGCGGAGGTGCTGCAACCAGGGATGAAGATGGGCGCGATCTGCGGTGGGTGCGCTGCATCCAGCTCCATGCCGTTGCGCAGCTGGTCCATGCTCTGGCTGACGTAATAGGCACGCACGTCATACCGATCGCTGCTGCCATGTCGACGTAACTCGAACACCAGTGCGCCGCCAACCGAGGCCGGATCGGCCGGCGGTTCGGGCAACAGCCAATGCAGATCGAGCAGGCCGGCCAGGGTTTCGATTTGGGTGTCGTGGCCAAGCAGGAAAACGATTTTTGCCTTGGGACTGCCCATTGCCTGCTGATCTTTCGATCCGGCCGCCTCCTGCAAGGTGGCGAGCAAACGTTGCGCCAGATGACCCGCATAGGCGCGCGCAACGATCGGCGTGCGCAGGCTCGTGTCCGCATAGATCGAATGCAGGGCCAGCAAATGCCCCAGTTGCGGCGGCGAGACCCGACCCCATGCCACTTTCGCCATCGGCATGCCTTCGACGTATTCCAGATACATGTCTTCGGCCAGCGAACTGGCGTTGTGCAGCGGCGATTTGATGCCAAGCAGTTCATCGCCCTGTCCGGGCGTCACGCTGGCGGGCTGGTCCATCAGCCACTTCTTGCCGGGTGCCTTACTTGCATCGCAGTGGCCGGGCGCGCAATCCATCAGCACGCTTTCCATTTGCTCGATCAGACCGGCGTTGGCCAGTGCCATGCGCGCGGCGTCGCCGCCGATGCGGCCAAGCACTGCGGCTTGGGCCTGATCGCGGGAGATGGCGCTAGCGCTGGAAAAATCATGCGCAAACAGCGCGTCCGCACCCTTCCTTGGCGCGACCTGGATGGTGACGGGACAGTGCGGATCGAAACCATCCATCATTCCGTGTGCGGATTCGATGGTGCGCTGTTCGTCATCGGCGACGACGGATAGTGCAGAAGCCACGCATCCGTCGGCCGGCAACAACCCCGCCTGTGCGTAGTGCGCGCGATACCAGTGCCCCATGATCGCCATCAGCTGCTTGCCGTGCGGCGTGAGATAACCCGGCGGCACCGGCCATGCTGGCCATGCATCGCGGGAATACGCGTCCAGTCGTGCAGGTGCCGTGGTGGGTGAACGTACGCCATGGCGGCTTAGCACGATCACCAAGCGCAGCGCACCGGGCGCGGCGTTTTCCGTAGCGTGTGCGGGGAATGCCAGCAGCCATGCCCATACCAACAGGCTCCAGATGTTGCGCTCGCGAACGGTCGTCTTCACTGGAATCCTCATGGCCGGGATGTGCACGCGAAGGTCGGAGCAGGATTGCCTGTGCTCGCTGGAACCCGTACATCATTCCGGCCTTCGCCGGGATGACGGGTATTGGATGTGAGGCGACTGAAAATCAGATATCACATCAGATATCACAAATGAATGCGTATCCCGGCCGTAAAGGTCTGATCGTAAAACTCTCGCTGGATGGGCCGGTTGTTGCTGGAGGTTTCCGTAAACCGCAGCTTGGTATTGGTGAGGTTCTTGGCGCCGAAATACATCGAGAACGTGTCGTTGAACGCATAGCTCGCGCCGAAATCCAGCGAGGTGCGTGCTGACGAATACTGGTCGGCATAGACGCCCGATGGCGTGCCGTCCGCCTGGGTGTACAGCGGGCCCCCCAGCGCAAAGATATTCTTGCTTTCGTAATAAGCGCCAAGATCCAGGCGCAAACCCTGGTACTCGTAGGTCAAGGAAACATTGGCCGTATCGCGGGACGTCGACGGCAGCTGCGAATACAAGCCGGGATGAATCTGGATGCGCGAATCGACATAGGTAAAGTTGGTATTCACGCCCAAGCCGCTGAGCGCACCGGGCAACCAACGGAAGCGGTCGACATAGACCAGCTGCAAGCCACGAGCAAACGCGGAAGAAATGTTTTCGTAGCCGCTGAACGTGACCAGCGTGCCGGGCGCGAATACGTCCAGAATGCCCGCCGGGTTGGCGATCGTCTGGACCGAGGCCAACGGCACGATGTAGTTGGTCAGTTCTTTGTCGAAAAATCCAGCGTAGGCCAGGCCACCTTCCGGCAGGTAATACTCGAGCGAGGCGTCGATGTTGTCGCTGTAGGTGGGCTTGAGTGCCGGGTTGCCTTGCGACACCGTATCGTTGACGTCGTCCACCTGGGTGGCGGGCGTGACTTGCTGGAAGCCTGGGCGAGCGATGGTTTTCGAGTACACCACGCGGCCGATCAGGTCGGGCTGGAAACTGTATTTCAGCTGCAGCGATGGAAACACGTTGCCGTAGTTACGCTGGATGACATTCGGCGAATAGCTGGCCAGGTTGCCATTGTTGGTCACGACATTCAGGCCTTCATAGCGCGCCCGCGTTGCCTCGTAGCGCACGCCGCCGAGAATGCTCAGCTTGTCCACCGGCTGGAATTGGTACTCGGCGTAGCCGGCGAAGATGTTCTCGCGGTCGCGCGCCTGCGATTGCAGGTCGGCGAGAAAATCGTTGGCCGTGTTTTCGACGAACGTACCGGGGTTGCTGCTGAGCAGATTGATGAGGGTTTGCGGATTGATCAAGGGGCCGATGTCGTAATGGCCGTTGTAGTACGTGATCGGGCCTCCCTGCACGGCATCGGACAACGGCAAGGCCGGCGGGTTGTAATCGTAGTTGTTTTGTGCGCCGTGGCGGCTACGCAGGCGCGCGTTCACGCCGAACTTGAGGAATTCATCCGTGCTGGTCGAAAACCAGTGCGTCGGCACAGTGACGTTATCGCCGAGCTTGTATTCCTGATCGTGGTCATGCTGGGTGCCGGCGCTGTAGTCGCTCAAGGTGTATCCGCTGGGGTTGGCGGGGTTCTGCCCTTGCAGGATGCTGTAGCCGGGTACGTTGGGACGGGTGATGTTGTCGTAGGCGATGATGGCCTGGCCGGAGCCATCCACATTGTTCGGGTTCGGACTTCCATTCACGAACGTCGAATTGTAGTTGTACGGCATGTTGTAGGAGCCGATCGACATCGCCACGTGGTAGTCGGTACGCCAGCTGTGGAAGTCGTTCTGACCGCCGATCATGGCTACGCGCGAATCGATGGTTTCCTTTTCGTGCTGATTGCCGCGTTGATAGCTGGCATCATCGATCATTCCGTCGGGGTTGTTGGGATCGACTACCGGCGCACCGGCGAAATTGAAGATCAGGTTGTCGCGGCTCTTGCGCTCGGTATAGCCGGCGTCGAAGTAGCGCGCATACCACTTGTTGTCTTCATCTGGCTGGAAGTCGAATTCCACGCCGTAGCCCAGGCGCGTGCGCTGATAGTTGTAGAAGCGCTGGTCCAACGCCGCAAATGCTTTGTCCGGCACGCCTGCGCCCTGCTGATCGACGTAGCCCGCTTCGACGTCGTCAATGCCGCGATGGTCCTGGTAATAGTTCACGGTGCCGATGACCGAGAACGGCTTGTAGTTGGCGCTTGGGCCGAAGCGCAAGCCGCCGGTCATTTGATAGTCGTGGATCGGCGTGTCACGCAGGTTTTCCAGGCCGGTGCCCAGTTGCAGATCGATGAACTGGTCCTTGTCCTTCGGCATCTGTTTGGAAGTGATGTCGATCGTGCCGCCGAGCGCTTCGGCGTCCTGGTCCGGCAGATTGGTGTTGGTGATGGTGAGCGAACCGACCAGGCCCGCGGGGATCGAGTCGAACGCCACCGCGCGGCCGCCGCCGGCCGGCGAGGCGGTGTTGGTGGGCATCATGCGCACGCCGTCGAAGGTGGTGCTGTTGAGATCGGCGTCCAGCCCGCGAATGTTGACGAAGCGGCCTTCGCCGGTATCGGTTTCCAGCGAAACGCCGGGCAAGCGGCGCACCGCTTCGCCCGCGTTGACGTCGGGCAGCCGTTCGATGGCGGCCTGCGGCTGCACGAACACCATGTTCGGCGCCAGTTGCTGTTGCGCGCGCGCCTCCTCATCGGGTGTGGCGGCGGCGACCACGCGAACCTGGCCCAGCGATTTCACGTCGTTGCCCACGACGAAATTTTCGACCGCGGGCGCGCTTTCGCGCACGGTGATCTGCCGTTCCAGCTCAGCCTGGCCGGGCATGCTGATCACCAGGGTGTAGACCCCCGGCGCCACGTTGGCGAGGCTGAAATTGCCGTTGCGGTCGGTGGTGGCGCTGCGTTGCGCTTCGCGCAGCTCGACTTGCGCGCCAGCCACCGGCGCATGCGTATTGGCCGTCTCAACATGGCCATTGACGCCGCTTGGCGCCGCCAGCACCACGACCGGCATCGCCAGCACCACGAATCCCAGGGCCATGCGGCAAGCACGTGCAAGAGACATCATATTTTCCTCGCTATGGACGACCCGTGCGTGGTCGTCACTCGGACCACTCACGAAAGCCATCAACGTAGGCGAGCGCGATGACAGCGAGAATGCAGCCACTATACGAATTCGTAAGCTTCCGGCTGAATGGCATGTGTAATCCCGGTATGGGAACGTCGCGAAAGCCGGGATTTCATTCCAGCTTATGTAAAGCGCATTTCGACGGCCAATCCCGGCCGGCGGTCCGCGAGGTTCAGCGCAATGCGGTGCAATTGGGCAATCGCCGCCACCAGCGCCAGGCCAAGGCCACTGCCCGGCGAGGTGCGGCTGCTGTCCAGCCGCACGAAGCGATTGAACACGCGCTGATGCGCTTGCGATGGAATGCCGGGGCCGGTGTCCTCGATACAACCGACGACACCCTGCATGGTCTGTATCAGCGACACGGTGATGCGCGTTCCCGTTGGCGTGTGATGAATCGCGTTCTCGATCAGGTTGGCGAGCATCTGCGTGATGAGCGCGCGATCACCTTTGAAGGCAAGCCCCGGTTGGATGTTGGCGTCGACGATACGCCCCGTATCCTCAGCCACAGGCCGGTAGACCTCGGCCATCGACGTGAACAGCTCGGACAGGTCCATGGGCATGAAACCCGCCCGGCGCTCGCGCGCCTGGACGCGGGAAATGCGCAGCAGCGCGCCGAATGTCGCCAGCACCTGATCGACTTCCACGATGCAGCGCTCGATCGTTTGGCGTTGCCGCGCGGGCCCGTGTTGTTCCTCGCAGGCTGACTCCAGGCGCTGGCGCAGGCGAGTGAGCGGCGTACGCAGGTCGTGCGCGATGTCGTTGGAAACCTGCCGCATGTTTTCCATCAACGTGTGCATGCGTTCGAGCATGCGGTTGAGCCGTGCGGCCAACTGCACGAATTCCTCGCTGCCTCGCTTCAGGCGCAAGGGGCCGGCTTCTTCGCCGGCAACGATGCGTTCGGCGCGTGCGCTCAGGCTATCGACCGATTTCACGAAGACATGGCCGGCAATGCCGCCCGAGAGCAGGGCGAACAGCATCGCCGCGCCCACGCTTACGAAGAAGTAGCGCCCGAGATCTTCATCGAGCTCGCCGATATCGCGGTTGTCCCGCCCCACCGTCAACCAGTGTCCGCCATCCAGCGGCGTCACCAACAGATCCACCTGCGTGGCGTGATGCGCGTGGATGCCGATGGCGTCGTGGATCGGTACGCGTTGCCAGCCGGCGGCGGCAGGATGAAACAGCAGATTGCCGGCGATGCGCTGCCCGTCCTCGTTACTCAACAGATAGTAGTCGGCGCCTTCCTGCTTGACCGACAGGCGCTGGCGGATTTGCGGCGCAAGCATGCCGTCGCGCGCCGCCTCGCGCAGGCTTGCGGTTTCCACTTGCACGGCGATATGCAATTGATCGGCCACGTAAGTGTGGATTTCATGCCATACCAGGCTGAACAAGCCGGCGACCACACAGGCGAACAGCATGGCCTGCAAGACGGCCATGCGAAACGTGGCCGTGCGGAGGAAGCTAATCGGGCGCACGCAGGCAATACCCGGTGCCGCGAATGGTGTGCAGCAACGGTACGGCATAACCGCGATCGATCTTTGCGCGCAAGCGGCTGATGTGGGTTTCCACCACGCTGGTTTGCGGATCGAAATGGAATTCCCACACATGTTCCAGCAACATGGAACGCGTCACCACTTTGCCGGCCTGCTTCATCAGATATTCCAGCAGGCGGAATTCACGTGGCTGCAATTCGATCGGCTGCTGCGCGCGGCTTGCTTCACGCGTACGCAGGTCCAGCTGCAGGTCAGCCACGGACAGGCGCGCATTCGCATCCAGCGCCGGCAACCGGCGTGCCAACGCACCGATGCGCGCCTTCAATTCGCTGAGCGCAAAAGGCTTGCCCAGGTAATCATCCGCGCCGGCTTCCAGGCCTTCCACACGGGCATCGCATTCGCCCAGGGCCGAAAGCATCAACACCGGCGTCTGCCTGCCCTCCGCACGCAAGTGGCGCACCAGCGAGACGCCATCGATATGCGGCAGCATGCGGTCCACCACCAGCAGATCGTAATCACCGCTGTACGCCAACTGCCAACCGGCCGATCCATCGTGCGTGCAATCGACGGCCGTTGCCGTGCCGGCAAGACTGGTTTTCAGATAGGCAGCCGTTTCGAGATCGTCTTCCACCACCAGGATCCGCATGTCACCTCCCGCGCTTGCGATGCGGTCGCCACCGGTGCGATGGGTGCCGGCGACCCGGCTGCTGGGTAGCGCATTGGCAAGTTTGGCGCGCCCACGGCGGCAGTTTGATGACAGTGGGTAGGTTAGGGTGAGGCCAATGCCGAACCCGACATGGTCTGTGGATGCGTGAATGATGGGGCTCGCGTTCGCTCACCCCAACCTACAAGGCCACACCGCTACTTTTGGGCGAGTTGATCGGTGGACCAGCCACCGCCCAATGCACGGATCAGCTGCACGCTGGCGCGCAAGCGCTGCGTGTCCAGGTCGAGCAGGCCACGCTTTTCCTGCAGCGCGACCGTCTGCGCCTGCACCACGTCCAGATAGCTCACCGCGCCGTGTTTGTATTGCGACATGGACAGATCCAGGGCGTGCTGCGCGGCGTCGGCTGCATCTTTCTGATTGGCGCTGGCGGTGCCGAGGTGATCGAGTAGCGCGAGATTATCCTGCACTTGCTGGAAGGCGCCCAGCACCACGCCGCGATAGATGGCGCCGGCTTCGTCGGTTTTCGCCTTGGCAGCCTGGATGGTGGCCTTGCGATAGCCGCCGTCGAACAGATCCAGCGCCAGCATCGGCCCCAAGGCCCAGATGCGATTGCCGGCGGTGAGCAAATTGGCCCAGCCGGTGCTTTGGTAGCCGCCTTGCGCATTGAGCGTGAGCGATGGAAACCATGCCGCGCGCGCCACGCCAATGCCCGCGTTGGCCGCAGCGACACGACGCTCTGCTGCGGCGATGTCGGGCCGGCGTTGCAGCAGCGTGGATGGCACGCCGAGCGGCACTGTCGGTACCGGCATCGGCTCGGTACGCGCCGGCAGGCTGAAGTTGGCGGCGTGCTCTCCGACCAGTACGGCGATCGTGTCCTGCATCAGCGCACGCTGAGCCAGCGTCTGCGACCACTGCGAACGCGCATCGGAAAGCTGCGTCTGCGCGCGCGAGACGTCGAGGCCGGAAACGATGCCGCCACCATGCAGCGTCTGCGTCAGTTTCAGCGCTTTCTCGTAGGCCTGGATGGTTTGCTGCAACAGCTCGATCTGCTGATCGAGGCCCCGCAGCTGCACGTAGCTGTCGGCAAGCTGGGCTTGCAGGCTCAGTTGCGCGGAAGCGAGATCGGCTTGCGCGGCGAGCGCGTTGTCGCGGCCGGCTTCGACCGTGTTGCGCACGCGGCCCCACAGGTCGACTTCATAACTGGCCTGCGCGCCCACGCTGTAGCTGTTGTAGTCGGCGGGCGCGGAAGGATTGCGCACCGGCGGCGCGTGATCGGACTGGCGCTGGCGTACGCCAGTGGCTCCTGCGCCGATCTGCGGAAACAGTTCGGAGCGTGCCTGCATCGCAAAGGCCTGGGCTTGCTGGTAGTGCGCCAGCGCAGCCGCCAGGTCAGCATTGTTCGCCAGCAGCTTGACCTGCAATGCATCCAGTTCGGCGTCGCTGTACAGCTGCCACCAGCTCTCGCGCGGTAGCTGATCGGACGGCTGCGCGCCGATCCAAGGGCCAACGTCGCGATACGCCTGCGCTGGCGGTGTCGCCGGCGGGTGATAGGCCGGCGCCAGCGAGCATCCGCCCAGTGCCGCGGCGATCATCATCGCAAGAAGAGACTCACGCTTTTTCATGCGGCTTGGCCGTTGTGTCTTCGGTGGCAAGCTTCATGTCGTCCGTGGCGAGCTTGACGGCATCGCCATCCTTGATGCCATCGGGCGGACTGTCGATCACGCGATCATCGGCGCTCAATCCACTGCCGATTTCCACCGTCTTGCCGTAGTCGAACAGGATGCTCACCTGCTTGAAGGCGACCTTGTCGCCGGCGCCGACGGTCGCCACGCGCAAGCCGGCGTTGTCGAAAATCAGCGCGCTGGCCGGCACGCGCAGCGCGGTCGTGTCCACCGGCAAATGGAAACGCACGTGTGCGAACGCGCCAGGCATCAGCTTGTCGTCGGCATTGTCGACTTGCAGCTGCACGAGGGTGGTACCGGAGGTGGTGTTGACCGCGTTGGAGGCCGCGACCACCTGCGCATGGAATTCACGGCCCGGATATTCCGGCACCATCAGCACGGCGCTGCTGCCGGGACGAACCGACGGTGCATAACGCTGCGGTACCTGCACGTATACGCGCAGCTTGTGGATGTCCGACACCACGAACAGCTCGGGGCCGGTGCCGCCGCCCGAATTGATCAGCGCGCCGACGTCGGTATCGCGCGCCGTCACCACGCCGTCGAACGGCGCGACGATGCGCGCAAACGCCTTGGCCGCTTCCAGGCGATCCACGTTCGCCTGCGCGGCCTTCATCTGCGCAAGCTTGGCGGCGTAGTCGGCGGTGCGCTGATCCACATCTTGCTGCGCCACTGAGTCGCTACTGAGCATCGCCTGCCAGCGTTTGGCAGTCACCGCAGCCAGATCGGCATTTGCTTTGGTGCTAGCGAGATCGGCGCGCGCCTGCTGCAGTTGCTGATCGAGTTCCGGGGTGGAGATTTCGCCAAGCAGTTCGCCGGCTTTCACCGGTGTGCCGATATCGGTTTTCCACGCTTTCAGATAACCGCTGACCTGCGCGTAGATCGGCGCGCGCGTATAGGCTTGCAGTTGGCCGGGCAGATCGAGCACCGGCCCGGTTTTGCCGAGCTCCGGCGCTACGACGTCGACCGTGGGCACGGCCTGTTCCTGCGTCCAGGTTTTCAACGTGTTCGCTTGTGTCGCGCGCGTAATCAACCCGATCACCACGATGCCAGCCAGGATGACGGCGATGACGATGCCTGTGCGGCGCAAGCCGCGCTTGGACAGCTTTTGCGAAGGATGGATCGTTGCTTCAGACGACATAGCCAGGTTCTCCAGCGCGAATGGCTTTGGACGCATGGCGCCCATGGATGATGCTGAACACGACCGGCACGAACAGCAGCGTCGCGCCGGTGGCGAAAATCAGGCCGCCGATCACCGCGCGGCCGAGCGGTGCATTCTGTTCGCCGCCTTCGCCCAGGCCCAAGGCCATCGGCGCCATGCCGATGATCATCGCCAGCGCGGTCATGCAGACGGGACGGAAGCGGGTGAAGCCGGCTTCGAGCGCGGCCAGCGTGGCGTCGCCGTGTTCGGCCAGGCGTTCGCGGCAGAAGCTCACCACCAGAATGGAGTTGGCCGTCGCCACACCCATGCACATGATCGCGCCGGTAAGCGCCGGCACCGACAGCGGCGTGTGCGTGGCGAACAGCATCCACACGATGCCGGCCAATGCGGCGGGCAAGGCGGTGATGATCACGAACGGATCGCTCCACGATTGGAAATTCACCACGATCAGCAGATAGATCAGCACCACCGCGCCAAGCAGGCCGAACAGCAAGCCCGAGAACGCGCTGTTCATGGTCTGCACCTGGCCGAGCAGCACCACATGCGAGCCCTTGGGCTGCTGGCTGGCGGTGTTGCCGATCAGCTTCTGCACGTCGGTGGCGACGGCGCCCAGATCGCGATCCTGCGTGGCGGCATAGATCTGCACCACCGACTGGATGTCGTATTGGTCGATCACCGCATTGGTATTGTTGCGCTTGAGCGTGACCAGGCCGCCAAGCACCTGCGCCTGCCCGCTGCTGCCGTTGACCGGCAGGTTGCGCAATTGCGCCAGGCTTTCCAGTGCGTATTGCGGGGTCTGCATCACGATCGGATACGACACGCCGTTGGCTGGATTGAGCCAGAATGTCGGCGCCACCTGGCTGGAGCCGGCCAGGTTCACCACCAGGCTGTTGGTGACGTCGCGTTCGGTGATGCCGAGCAGTTGCGCCTGCGTGCGATCGACGTTGACGTCAAAGCCGGGGTTGGCCTGTGATTCCTGGATGCGCGCATCGACTACGCCGGGAATGCGCCTGATCTGGCCAAGCAAGGTATTCGCGTAAGCAAAGTTGGCCGCAAGATGCGGGCCGCGAACTTGCAGATCGATCGGCGCGGGCGAGCCGAAGTTCAGGATCTGGCTGACGATGTCTGCCGGCGGAAACGAGAACGTGGCTCCGGGATACAGGCGCGGCAAGATCTCGCGCAACTTGCGCACGTATTCGGCGGTGGGGCGATGGCCTTCGTTGAGCGCGATCTGGATGTCGCCATCCTGCTCGCCCACCAGGCCGGTGTTGTTGTAGGTGGTGTTGATGCCGCTGCCGGACACGCCGATGTTGTCCACCACCGTGCCCAGGTCCTGCGCCGGAATCACTGTGCGTACGGTGCCTTCGATCTTGTTGAACAGGTTGGCGGTTTCTTCCACGCGTGTACCGACCTGCGCGCGTACGTGCATCAGGATCTGTCCGCCGTCTACCTCAGGAAAGAAATTGCGGCCAAGGAACGGCACGAGCAGGAACGACACCAGCACGAAGGCGAGAAAGCCGAGCACGAACGGCCGGCGATGCGCCAGCGCCAGATCGAGCATGCCGTGATAGGCAGCGCGGATGCGTTCGAAGCGCGCCTCGAACGCACGCTGAAAGCGCAGCAACGGATGGCTGGACGGCGTCGCCGCATGCGCGCCCTGCCCTTCCACATGTGGCGCATGCGGCTTCAGCAGGAACTTCGCCATCGTCGGCACCAAGGTGCGCGAGAGGATGAACGAGCACACCATCGCGAAAATCACCGCTTCGGCCATCGGCACGAACAGGAAGCGCGCCACGCCTTCGAGGAAGAACATCGGCACGAACACGATGCAGATGCACAACAACGACACGAACGCCGGCGTGACGATCTGCTTGGCGCCGTCGATGATCGACGTTTCCACATCCTTGCCGTGCTCAAGATGCCAGTTGATGTTCTCGATGGTCACCGTGGCGTCGTCGACCAGAATGCCCACCGCCAGCGCGAGGCCGCCCAGCGTCATGATGTTGAGCGTTTCGCCGAACGCGGACAACAGCGCGATCGCGCCGAGAATCGCCAGCGGAATCGATATCGCGATGATCACGGTGGAGCGCCAGCTGCCCAGGAACAACAGGATCATCAAGCTGGTGAGCGCCGCTGCAATCACGCCTTCGCGCGCCACGCCGCTGATCGCCGCGCGCACGAACAGGGATTGATCGCCGATCGGCGTCACCTTGAGGTTGTCCGGCAGGATGCCCTTGCTGTCGGCCAGGCGCTGCTTGATGCCGGACACGATCGCCAGGGTGGATGCCGAACCGTTCTTAAGGATGCTCAGCAGCACCGAGCGGTTGCCGTCCACGTGCACGATGTTGGTTTGTGGGGGCGAGCCGTCGCGCACATGAGCCACGTCGTGGATGTAGATGGTGGTGCCGTTCACCTGCTTGATAGGCAGGTTGCCCAGCTCGTTGATGTCGGATGGGGAGTTGTTGAGGTTGAGCGTGTATTCGAACGTGCCGATTTTCTGCGTGCCGACCGGAATGATCAGGTTCTGCGCCGCCAGCGCGTTGGCCACGTCCTGCGCCGACAAACCGCGCGCCTGCAGTGCGGCCGAATCCACGTCGATCTGCACCTGGCGCGTCTTGCCGCCATACGGATAAGGAATGGCCGCGCCCGGCACCGACACCAGCTGCGGACGCAGGATGTTCTGCCCCAGGTCGCCCAGGTTCTGCTCGCTCAAGCCTTTGCCCGACAGCGCCAATTGCAGGATCGGCACGGTGGAGGCGTTGTAGTTGAGGATCAGCGGCGGCGTGATGCCCGGCGGCAGCTGCTTGAGCAGCGTTTGCGACACCGCGGTGACTTGCGCATTGGCGGTGGCGATGTTCACGCCCGGCTGGAAAAAGATCTTGATGATGCCGTAGCCGGCGATCGACTTGGCCTCGATATGCTCCACGTCGTTCACCGTGGTGGTGAGCACGCGTTCGAACGGCGAGGCAATACGGCCAGCCATCTGCTCCGGCGGCAGGCCGGTGTAGGTCCACACCACCGCAATCACCGGAATCTTGATATCGGGGAAAATGTCGGTCGGTGTGCGCAAGGCGGCCAATGGACCGACGATCAGGATCAGCAGCGCAAGAACGACGAAGGTATAAGGCCGCTCCAGCGCAAGCCGTACGATCCTTAGCATGGGGTGGGCTCCAGGGGTTACTGACAGGCCCGCGCGCTCTGCTCGTCATGCCGGCGAAGGCCGGAATCCAGTCAGAGTGACGTGCGGAGCACACAATAGATAACGTTCTGTGTGCTTCGCACGGCATGCCAAAACGGGATTCCGGCCTGCGCCGGAATGGCGATGGGCCGACGGCGCTTCGACGACATGCGGCACACTCGGGGAGAAGCTGCCGTTGTGCGTGAAGATTAGTTGTACGACTTGCTAAGATCGATACAGCACCGCGAATGGCTTGATACGCATGACGAATGATTACCTCGAGCTGCGGCATTTGAAGTACTTCGTCACCGTGGCCGACGAGCTGCACTTCGGCCGCGCGGCCGAACGATTGGGCATATCGCAGCCGCCGCTCAGCCAGCAGATTCATGCGCTGGAAACACGCCTGGGCGCGAAATTGTTCGAGCGTAAAGGCCGTGGCATTGCATTGAGCGCGGCCGGCGCCGCGTTGCTCCCTCGCGCACGCACCCTTCTTACGCAGGCCGAACGCGCGGCCGAATCCGTGGCGCGTTCGCAGCGTGGAGAATTAGGCGAATTGCATCTTGGGCTGGTGTCTTCCGGCCCGTTCACCGTGGTGGTGCCGCGCGTGCTGGCGCGGTTCCGCGAACGCTTGCCCAGCGTGCGCCTGCTGATCCACGAAATGGCCACCTCGCAGCAGATCGATGCGCTGGAACAGGGTTTGATCGACGTCGGCGTGATCCGTCCCGACGCGTTGCCGGAGAACATCAAGGCGATCGAGTTGTTCAAGGATTCGCTCACCGTGGTGATGCATGCGAGCAATCCGCTGGCGGCCGGCGAAGGTGCCGTCGAGATCCATGAGCTGGCCGGCGAGGATTTCATCTTCTACCAGCGCCACCTGGGCATGCGGCTGTATGACGAGGTGATCGCGCTGTGCACGCGCGCGGGTTTCAGTCCGCACATCCTGTACGAGGTGCGCGAGTTGCCGACCATCATCGGTTTGATATCCGGTGGTTTCGGCGTGGCCGTGCTGCCCGGGTCGATCCAGCGCATGAAAGTGGAGAACGTGGTGTATCGCCCCTTGGCGAATACGGAAGCGGCCACGGCCGTCTGGGCTATTTACCGTGACGACGCCAATGACCCGATGGTGCATGCCTTCCTGGATATCGCGCAGTGCCTGGCCTCCAAAGGTGTGGCGGCCTAGCGATCGGAACGCCTAGGCCAGGCACCTGGAGGCGATTCCCGAACTCCTTGCACCAGCGTTCGCTTACGCGCCGCTGACGTTTTCTCGTACTGCATTGCGGGTCAACACTGTGTTGCCGAAAATGACACAAATATGGCTGGCGACCGATCCTGATCATTTGTAAACTTTTGAGTACATAAACGCACTTCCTATCCCCCACATAGGTTTACTCATGCGCATGCATCCCCTTACCCGCGGCGCCGCTGCCTTACTCCTGTTTGCTTTACCAGCGCTCCCCGCCATGGCGGCCCGCTTCGAACTGCAAGGCGGCGTCAGCTTCATGGACAGCTACAGCGCACCCGCCGCGTTCGGCGAAGTGATCTTCGACGAACACCAGTTCGGCAGCAGCAACTTCAGCTGGGCACCCGACATCACCGCCGGCTGGATCAGCGGCCGCGACCTGAAGCGCTTCGACAGCGGCCGCTACACCACCCGCGACGACATCGGCTTGGTGGGCGCCGGCGTGCGCATCCACTACGGCCCTGCCGATGCGTGGTATCGACGGCTCTTCATCAGCGAGCAGCCGAGCGTGCATACCGGCCGCACGGAAGCGCTGAGCAGCGCTTTCGAATTCTCCACCACTATTGGCTACCAGGGCGATCATTGGAGCGTTGGCATTCGCCACATTTCCAATGCCGGCATGCATGAACCGAACCGCGGTGAGACGATGGCGTTGGTGGGTATCGCGTTCTAAAGACCGCGCCATCAACGCATAAAGCAACGGCCCCTTACGGAGCCGTTGTCGTTTTCAGGATCGACCGGCTTGCGGCATCAATGGCCGCCCCCCCCTGCCCCGGCCTTCGCCCCGAACGGCGGCTTGGCCAGCCAGATCACCACGATCAGCGACATGAAGATCCAGCCGAGCACGTAGAAGATTTCGTTGAAGGAAATCTGCAGTCCTTGCGCGCTGATCGTTCCGTTCAACATCGCCAAGGTCGTCTGCGTATCGCTGCTTTGGCTGATCGCCTGCTGCGCCGTCGGGTTGTACGGCGTGATCTGCTCGGCCAGCTGCGAGTGATGCAATACGGCACGGCGTTCCCACATGAAACTGGTGAGCGAAGCGGCAAAGCTGGCGCCCACGGTGCGCAGGAAGGTCGCCACGCCGCCGCCCGAGGCGAGTTCGTGCGGCTGCAGGTCGGACAGCAGGATGGTGGTGACGGGCATGAAGAACAGCGCTACGCCCAGGCCTTGCAGCAACTGCACGCTGGCGATGTGGTTGAAGTCCACGCCGATATAGAAGTCCGAACGTATGAAGCAGGTTACGCCCATCACCACGAACGAGGCCGCGGTGAGCATGCGCAAGTCAAAGCGCGCCGCGTAGCGGCCCACGAACGGCGTAAGTATCACCGGCAAGATGCCCAAGGGCGCGGCGGCGAAGCCGGCCCATGTCGCGGTATAGCCCAGGTTGATCTGCAACCACTGCGGCACCAGCAGGTTGATGGCGAAGAACGCGGCATATGCCAGCACCAGTGAAATGGTGCCCATGCGGAAATTGCGATGGCGGAACAGCTTGAGATCGACGATCGGTTCCTTGTCGGTCAGTTCCCAGATCAGGAACACCGCGATCGCGATCGCCGAGATGATCGCGGTGATGATGATGAAGTTGGAATTGAACCAGTCCTCGTCATTGCCCTTGTCCAGCACCACCTGCAGCGCGCCAATGCCGATCACCAGCGTGGCCAGGCCGACGTAGTCCATCTTCGGCCGTGAGGTCACCACTTCGCGCAGGCGCATTTGGTTGGCCACGACGAAGCTGGCAAAGATGCCGATCGGCACGTTGATGAAGAAGATCCACGGCCATGAATAGTTGTCGGTGATCCAGCCACCAAGGATCGGGCCGGCGATCGGCGCCACCACCGTCACCATCGCCAGCAACGCCAGCGCCATCGGTCGCTTGTTGGGTGGATAGATGCCGATCAGCAAGGCCTGCGTCACCGGATACATCGGCCCGGCCACGGCGCCTTGCAACGTACGGAACACGATCAGCATGCCCATGCTCTGCGCGATGCCGCACAGGAACGAAGCGATCGAGAAAGCCAGCGTGGCCCATACGAACAGTTTCACTTCGCCGAAACGGCGCGTGAGAAAGCCGGTGAGCGGCAGCGCGATGGCATTGCTCACCGCGAAGGAGGTGATCACCCAGGTGCTTTCGTCCGAACTGACGCCAAGATTGCCGGCGATGGTCGGCAGCGACACGTTGGCGATGGTGGTGTCCAGCACCTGCATGAACGTGGCCAGCGACAAACCGATTGTCGCCAGGACCAGGTTGGGTGGACGGAAATGCGTGCTCATAGGCTTGGGAGTAGGTGCGGGAAGTGAAGGGTTACGGATACTCAGATCTATGTCGGAATCGTCGTCGCGGCGAAGGCGGGGACCCAGTGTCTTCAGGTATTTGGAAAGTCGTTGGGCCCCGGCCTTCGCTGAGGTGACGATGTCTCATGCGCTATCCAGGCGTTCCCTCTTCTGTGCGCATCAGTGCGCCTTCGCCACGGGGTCTTCGCCCTTGGCATTCACCGCCTGGCCCATGTTCTCGTGGATGATCCGCTCGATCTGCGCATTCGCATCGGCGAGCTGGTCTTTGTAGACGTCGGTGCTGAAGCGCGGTTCGGTGCGTGCGGACTGCGCCAGCGTCGGACCGCTCTGGTCATGCAGGTTCACGTCGGTGGTCATCGACATGCCGATGCGCAACGGGTTCTTGTCGAGCTGCGACGGATCGGTGAACACCACGCGCACGGGAATGCGCTGCACGATCTTGATCCAGTTGCCGGTGGCGTTCTGCGCCGGCAGTAGCGAGAACGCGCTGCCCGTGCCCACGCCGAGGCTTTCCACCTTGCCCTTGTACTTCACCGAGTTGCCGTAGACGTCGGAGGTGAGTTCCACCGGTTGGCCGATGCGCATCTGCGTGAGCTGCGTTTCCTTGAAGTTGGCATCCACCCATACCTGGTGCAGCGGCACGACGGCCATCAATGCCGAACCCGGTTGCACCCGCTGGCCCACCTGCACGGTGCGCTTGGCGACGTAGCCGGTGACCGGCGCCACCATCGTGGTACGCACATCATCCAGATAGGCGGAGCGATATTGCGCGGCGGCGGCTTTCACGTCCGGATGCGAAGCAACGACGGTGTCATCCACCAGCACCTTGTTGGTCTGCAACTGCTGTTGCGAAGTCGCCAAAGCGCTCTGTGCTGCCGTCAAGGCATCGCGCACGTGCGCCAGTTCCTCGGCGGAGATTGCACCGGTCTTGGCAAGATTGCGGCGGCGGTTGTAGTCGTCCTGCGCTTTCTGCAGCGCGACCTTTTCCAGCGCAACCTGAGACTGCGCACCGGTGACGGTGCTGTACAAGCCACGCACGCGGCGCACGGTGTTGGCGAGATTTGCCGCGGCGCGTTGCAGGCCCACGTCGGCATCGGAGCGATCGAGCTTCACCAGCACTTCGCCCTGCTGCACCATGTCGCCGTCATCGGCGGTGATGCTGATGACGGTACCGGCTATGCGCGGCGTGATCTGCACAATGTTGCCGTTGATATAGGCGTCGTCGGTACCTTCGTACCAGCGCCCGACGATGAAATACCACGCCGTCCATGCGATGGCGGCGAGCACGATCACTGCCAGCAGCAAGCGCAGCAGGAAGCCACGCCGGTTGTTGGCCGGCGGTGCCTGCACGGCGGACGTGTCGGCGGTGTTGGGGTTCGGACTGGACATGGGAGCTGCCTCAGAAACGGATGGGGATTACTTGGGGAAAGTTCGGTGTCGGCTAGGGATGCACTGATCGATTCGACGTCGGTGTCAGCGGCTTTGTCTGTTTGCAGACCCCAGGGTCGGCGGTGAAGGCAGACTGGCTGTCTGTCGAGCCGACGGACCAAAGGGCTGCGGACAGACAGATTCGTTGGCGCCTGCGGGAGATTGATCAGTGCATTCCCCAGGTTGGTAGCCGCCGCCGAGTGCCTGGATCAATTGCACGTTGAGATCGGACTGCTGCGCATGCAGGGCAGCCATGCGCTGTTCGGCGGCGAGCAATTGCTGGCGCACGCTGAGCGCTTCCAGGTAATTGCCGATGCCGGCCTTGTAGCGTTGTTCGGAGAGTGTCCATGCATCATTCGCCGCATCGAGTGCGCGTTGCTGCGCGGCGATCTGCGTCTGCAGCGACGCGACGGCATCGTAGTCGTCCGCCACTTCGTTGATGGCGGATACCAGCGTCTTGTTGTACTGCGCCACGGCGAGGTCGTAGTTGGCATCCTTGCTGTTCAAGTTGGCGCGACGACGGCCGCCATCGAAGATCGGCAGGCTGATCGCCGGTGCCACTTCGTAGAAACGATTCTTCAGCGTGAACAGATTGGCGCCGCCGAAATTGATCAGGCCCGCCATGGCGCCGATGTTGACGTTTGGCAGAAAGTCGGTCTTGGCGGACTTGATGTCCTTGCCTGCCGCTTCCACGCGCCAGCGCGCGGCAACGAGATCGGCGCGATGGCCGACCAAGTCCACCGACACGTTGCCCGGCACGGTCAGCGCGGCCGGCGGCAACAATTGCGGACGGGCGATGTCGAGACCGCGATCGGGGCCTTTGCCGAGCAGCACCGACAAGGCGGTGCGTGCCGCGTCGACGGCGCGATCGGTTTGCGCCTTCTGCCCTTCCGCGCTGGCGACTTCCGAATCGCTCTGTTTGAGCTGCATCTGGTTGTCGATGCCGGCGGCTACGCGCTGGCGCGTGAGGTCACGCGCTTCGCTGGCACGCTTCAATTCGGCTTTGGCGACATCCTGCTGCGTATACGCATAACCGAGTTGCACGTAGGCGCGCGCAACATTGGTGGACAACTCGATGCGTGCGGCTTGTGCATCCACTTCGGCGGCGCGTTGCTGGCCGAGGGTTGCTTCCCATGCATCACGCTGCCCACCCCACAGGTCCAGGTTCCATTTGAAGCTGGCGTTGGCGTATTTGAGGGCGCCAACGTGGCCGGTACCAAAGACGGGAACGGATTTGGGAATGAACGCTTCACCGATGCTGCCGCCAAGGTTGACCGTCGGCTTGCGCGCGGCATCCGTGGCACCGGCCGCGGCCTGCGCCTGGCGCGCGCGCGCATCGGCTACGGCCAGGCTGGGGTTGTCGCGCAGGGCCTCGGTGATCAGCGCACTGAGTTGGGGATCGCCCAGCCCGCTCCACCAGTCCTGCTTTGGCCAGGCGGCCTCGGACACCTGCACGTTCGCCAGGCTGCGATCAGCCTTGAGCGACGATACGTCGGTCAGCGCGCCGTTCGGATGCAGACCGCCACTGGTCGCGCAGCCGGCCAGGGCCAACGTAAGTACGACAGCAGCCGCAACAGTTTGCAGACGCATGGCTTTCAATCTCGATATGGGAAGTTTGTAGGCTGGAATGGCAATCCCAGCATCGATGGGGTTGGTGGAAAGCCGGGATTGCCATCCCGGCCTGCTCACTGCAGATCGTCCATGGCTAACTTCGGTTCTTGTCACGCAAGGCGTGCAACACGCGGCCCAGGTAGTCATGCAGCCGCTCGCGCTCGACCTCGCTCAAGGAGTGTTGCGCCGCTTCCAGGACACGGTCATTGCAACTGGTCAGTTGCTGCCACAGCGCGTTGCCGGCCTCGGTCAGCTCGATCCGCAGCGCGCGCCGGTCCTGTGCGTGCGGGCGACGGCGCAGATAACCCCTGCCCTCCAGCTGGTCGAGCTGGCGCGTCATGGCGCCGCCATCCAGTTCCACCGAGCGGGCCAGCTCGGTGGCCGTCATCGGCCCGAGCATGGCCAGCCGCTTGAGCATGACGAACTGGATGTAGCGAAGGTCCATGCCTTTGTCGGCGATCTCCGCCTCCATGCTGCGCACCAGTTCGACGCGAACCAGGTTGATCAGCAGGCCAAGGCTTTCCTGGCTGGTGGGAGTAACGAGCGGTCCGGTGTTCATGGCCGCGTATTCTATTGCCCCTAGAATATTTGTCAAGGCAAATATGTGTTGGACACTTTTTGTTTTGGCAAATTGACAGAAATGGATTACTTCACGAGTTCGGCCAGCTCGTCGTCCAGCCAGGCCTTGAGGGCGGGATCGCGCAGTTCGAACAGCTGGAACACGCCCAACGCCCGCAATGCGGGCAACTGGGCCAACAGGCGCGGCTCCATCGCCCGGCGCACGGCCTCCGGCGTGGCCGGATCCAGCATCTGGTGCGCGCAGGCAACGAACGTCTCCAGCGGGGAGCGCGAAACCTCGGATTTCAGGGAAACCAGTTGAAGCGGTGACATGACCTTTCCTTCTCAGTGCAGCGCGGATCGCTCAATAGACGGACGAACGAGGCGTGCCGTGACAGACATTTGCGCGCGCCCAACCAGGGCCTGCGCGCTTGGCGCAGTCATCGGCACAGCCCCCTGGGTTTGCATCAGATAGCCGCGAGCGGCGGCAGCGGCGTGGTGGCCCGGCGCCATCGGCCGGTCAGCAGGGGGAAGCTTAGGCAAAGCTGGTGACAAGCTGATAACGTTATTTGGTCAAATAATGTCGAGATTCGGCCATGCAGCGGACCAAACAGGAGCTCTACGAACTGATCGAACGGCTGGATGGCCCCGCCCTGATCGCCTACTGGGACGACGGCGAAGCCTTCAGCGAATACACCCAGGAAACCAAGCAATACGATTGGCACAGTCATGCGCGCGGTCAGTTCTTCTGCGTGGAAAGCGGTCTGGTACATATGCATACCGCGCACGGCTCCTGGTTATTGCCACCGCATCGGGCCGGCTGGATGCCGCCGGGCGAGCTGCACAAGGTGACCATCAACGGGCCGCTGACCGGCTGGGGCGTGTTCCTGCATCCCGAGGTTGCGCATTGCCTGCCCGAACGGCCCGGCGTGATCGGCGTGAATCCGCTGATGCGCGAGCTGGTGCATCGCGCCAGTTCCTGGACCTGGAATCCGGAGCTGACCGAGCGGCAGGAACGGGTGATGGGCGTGCTGCTCGAGGAAATCCGCGCCGCGCCGCTCGAACCGCTGCATCTGCCGATGCCGATCGACCGCCGCCTGCTGCGTATCGCCCAGGCCGTGCTGGAACAGCCCCACGACAACCGCAGCCTGGAAGAATGGGCCGCCTGGGCCGGACTTTCCGCGCGCACGCTCAGCCGCCTGTTCCGCGCCGAAACGGCCTTGAGCTTCGCGCAGTGGCGCCAGCAGGCGCGCCTCACCAAGGGGCTGGAGCAATTGGCCGAAGGCCTGCCTGTCGCGACAGTCGCCGACGGCCTGGGCTATGCGAGCACCAGCGCGTTCATCGCCATGTTCCGCCGCTGCTTTGGCCACTCGCCGGCGCGGTACTTCGGGCAGCGCGCAACGGCCTAGGCGTCTCATCTCTTGCGACTGCCAACAGTGAGCATGCTTGGACGCCCAGGGAGCAGGGGAATGAAAGCTTTTACGCTGGCCAATCACCCCTATGTCATGATCGACGAGCCTTGCGCCCGTGCGACCACGGGTTACCTACCATGCCTCTGCAGAACTTCCATCCCGCGGTTGCCGCCTGGTTCGGCAACACGTTCCCGGCGCCCACCTCCGCGCAGGCTGCCGCCTGGCCAAAGATCAGGGCAGGGCGGCACACACTGGTTGCCGCGCCGACCGGTTCGGGTAAAACGCTGACCGCCTTTCTTGCCGCCATCGACCAGCTGGTGCAGGAGAGCGTGGCGCGCGGCGGCACGCTGCCGGACGAAACACGCGTGGTGTACGTCTCGCCGCTGAAGGCATTGTCGAACGATATCCACATCAACCTGGAAGCGCCGCTGGAAGGCATCGGCATCGAGCTGGAAAAGCTCGGCCTGCCGGGCGCGCCGATCCGCACCGCCGTGCGCACCGGCGACACCCCCCAAGCCGAGCGCAGCCTGATGCGCAAGGTGCCGCCGCACATCCTGGTGACCACGCCGGAATCCCTGTACGTGCTGATGGGCTCGCTGTCCGGGCGGGAGATGCTCAAAAGCGTGCGCAGCGTGATCGTGGATGAAATCCACGCGGTGGCGGCCAGCAAGCGTGGTGCGCATCTGGCCGTGACGCTCGAGCGATTGGAAGCGTTGTGCCAGCGGCCGTTGCAGCGGATTGGCTTGTCGGCGACGCAGAAGCCGATCGAGGATGTGGCGAAGTTTCTGGTGGGGGAGGGCACAGGCCTTGCGCCCTCTCCGCTCCGGGGAGAGGGCTGGGACGAGGGGCGAATCTCGCCGGAAACTCAAAACGAGTCATCGCCTGTTATCAGTGATCTTTTCGCAAGAGCCGCCCCTCACCCCAGAGGGGAGAGGGAGCAAAAGCTTGAAAGAGAGCAAGGCTGCACCATCATCGACGTCGGCCACACACGCGAGCGCGATCTCGCCATCGAAGTGCCGCCGGTGCCGCTGGAAGCGGTCATGTCCAACGACACGTGGGACCTGGTCTACAACCAGCTTGCGCAACTGGTCGAGCAACACCGCACCACGCTGGTGTTCGTCAACACGCGGCGCATGGCCGAACGCGTGGCGCGGCATCTGTCCGAACGCCTCGGCCATGAAGCCGTCGCCGCGCACCACGGCAGTCTTGCAAAAGAGCAGCGCCTGGACGCCGAGCAACGCCTGAAACGGGGTGAACTGAAAGTACTGGTCGCCACCGCGTCGCTGGAACTGGGTATCGATATCGGCGACGTGGATCTGGTGTGCCAGCTTTCTTCGCCACGCTCCATCGCTGCGTTCCTGCAACGTGCGGGCCGTTCCGGCCACGCGGTGAACGGCACGCCGAAAGCACGGCTGTTTCCCACCAGCCGCGATGACCTGGTCGAATGCGCCGCGATGCTCGATTGCGTGCGCCGTGGGGAACTCGACACGCTGATGCAGCCGCCGCAACCGCTGGATGTGCTGGCGCAGCAGATCGTGGCTGAAGTGGCGTGCGCGGAATGGGACGAAGATGCGCTGTTCGACCTGGTGCGTCGCGCCTATCCCTATCGCAGCTTGCCCCGCGATACGTTCAATGCCGTCGTGCGCATGCTGGCCGACGGCTTCAGCACACGGCGCGGCGCTCGCGCTGCATACGTTCACCGCGATGCCGTGCATCGCGAACTGCGCGCACGGCGCGGTGCGCGCCTCACTGCCGTCACCTCGGGCGGAACCATTCCCGATACCGCCGATTACCTGGTGGTGCTGGAACCGCAAGCGACCATCGTCGGCACGGTGAACGAAGACTTCGCAGTCGAAAGCCTGGCTGGCGATATTTTCCAGCTCGGCAACACCAGCTATCGCATCCTTCGCGTGGAGCGCGACCGCTTGCGCGTGGAAGACGCGCAAGGCGCACCGCCGAGCATTCCGTTCTGGCTGGGCGAAGCCCCGGGTCGCAGCAACGAATTGTCGGTGGGCGTATCGCGCCTGCGCGAAGAAATGGCCGCACGCATCGATGCCGGCGGCGTGCAGGCGGCCTTCGACTGGTTGCGCGAAGTACTCGGATTGAACGAATCCGCCGCGCAGCAGATCGTGGAATATCTTGCCAAGGCCAAGGCCGCGCTGGGCGTGATGCCGACGCAATCCACGCTGGTGTTCGAGCGCTTCTTCGATGAATCCGGCGGCACGCAGCTGGTAATCCATACGCCCTGGGGCAGCCGCATCAACAAGGCGTGGGGCTTGGCGTTGCGCAAGCGCTTTTGCCGGCAATTCAATTTCGAATTGCAGGCCGCCGCAACCGAAAACGCCATCGTGCTGTCGCTTTCCACCAGCCACAGTTTTCCGCTGATCGAAGTGGCGCGTTACCTGCACAGCAACACCGCCGAACACGTGCTGGTGCAGGCGCTGCTCGATGCGCCGCTATTCCCGGTGCGCTGGCGCTGGAATGCGGTGACCTCGCTGGCCCTGCCGCGCTATGCGGGCGGCAAGAAAGTGCCTGCGCCTTTGCAGCGCATGAAGAGCGAGGACCTGCTCGCCACTGTCTTCCCCGACCAGGTCGCCTGCCTGGAAAACATCGTCGGCGAGCGGCAGATCCCCGATCATCCGCTGGTGAACCAGACCCTGCACGACTGTCTGCGCGAAGCGATGGACGTGGATGGATTGCTGGATGTCTTGAAGAACATGGAATCGGGTGCGATCACCGTGGTCGCACGTGATCTCACCGCGCCCAGCCCGCTCGCCAGCGAAGTGCTCAACGCCGCGCCGTATGCGTTCCTTGACGACGCGCCGCTGGAAGAACGCCGCACGCGCGCAGTGCAAACGCGTCATTGGAACGGCATCGAGGATACGGACGATCTGGCCAAGCTCGATCCGGAAGCGATTGCTGCGGTGCGCAGCGAAGCATGGCCGGATGTACGCAGCGCCGATGAAATGCACGAGGCGCTGAATGTGCTCGGGTTCGTCACGGCAGAAGAAGCGCGTGCGCATGACGGCTGGCTCGATTGGCTGCACAAGCTTGCCAAGGTCCATCGTGCGACGCTCTTAACTCCCCGATCTTTGATCAATAACAGGGGAGAGGGCGACGGCGGAATCTCGCGGGAAGCTTCCGCTCTGCACAGCCCCTCATCCGACCCTTCGGGCCACCTTCTCCCCAAAGGGGAGAAGGAAAAGGGTGTGTGGATCTGCGCCGAAAAACTGGCCATGTGGAATGCCGTGCATGAACACGCCGCATTGCATCCATCCATCACCGCGCCCGCCGAATACGCCGCGCAAACCTGGACGCGCGAAGACGCCTTGCTGGAATTCGTGCGCGGCCGCCTCACCGGCCTGGGCCCCAGCACCGTCGCCGCCCTTGCCGCATCCATGCAGGTGGAAAGCGCCGACATCGACCTTGCCCTGATTCGCCTGCAATCGGAAGGCTACGTCATGCAGGGCCACTTTTCGCCGGAGGCCAGCGATACCGAATGGTGTGAACGCCATCTGCTCGCACGCATCCATCGCTACACCATCGGCCGCTTGCGACGGGAAATCGAACCGGTCAGCCGCCGCGACCTGATGCGCTTCCTGCTCGAATGGCAGCACACCACACCGGGTACGAAGCTGAGCGGCCCGGATGCGCTCAGTGGCGTGCTTCACCAATTTGAAGGCTTCGAAGCCGCAGCGGGTGCGTGGGAAGGCGAGTTGCTGGCGTCGCGCATCGAGGGCTACTCCAGCCGTTGGCTGGATGAACTGTGTCGCGCCGGCCGCATCGGCTGGAATCGCCTGCGCAGCGGTGGCGGCAGCGGCGGCCCGGTACGCGCGACGCCGATCGTGCTGTTGCCGCGTCGCCAATGGCCGATCTGGACCAGCATGGCCGATCGCAATCAGGAACAGGAACCGTTGCTGTCGTCGCGTGCGCAAGCCGTCGCCGATGCGCTGAACGCACACGGTGCCTTGTTCTTCGACGAACTGCTCGAGGCCGCGCATCTGTTGCGCACGGAGCTTGAGGATGCGCTAGGCGAGCTGGTTTCCGCCGGACGCGTTACCTCCGACAGCTTTGCCGGCCTGCGTGCATTGCTCACGCCCGCCGCCAAGCGCGAATCGTCCCGCTATCGTCGCGTGCGCAGGCATAACTTGAGCGAGATCGAGGATGCCGGTCGATGGTCGTTGGTGCGCAAGCTTCCAACAAAAATGTCACCGCGCAGTGAAGCGCCCACCGCCGCCGACGATCCAGTCGAACACATCGCCCGCGTGCTGCTGCGCCGCTACGGCGTCATCTTCTGGAAACTCCTCGAACGCGAAGCCCCTTGGCTGCCTTCGTGGCGCGAACTGTTGCGCGTCTACCACCGCCTGGAAGCCCGCGGCGAAATCCGCGGCGGCCGCTTCGTGGAAGGACTGGTCGGCGAACAATTCGCCCTGCCCGAAGCCATCGCCCACCTGCGCAGCATACGGCTGCGCCCACCTGAGCAGATCCGCGTCACGCTCAGCGGCAGCGATCCCTTGAACCTGGTCGGCACCGTTCTCACCGGCGATCGCCTGCCTGCATTGGCCGGCACGCGCGTGCTTTACGAAGACGGCATGCCTGTCGCCGCGCTGGTCGCCAATAAACCGCAATGGCTGATTGAAGGCGATCTTGCGCAGCAGCGGCGTTGGTACAACGCCTTGTTGCGACGGCCGGAGCCGGATGGGACTAGCGATGTAACATACGTACGGCGTTGATCTACTGCTTTACAGGACTCCCATGGACCTGAAATCTCTCGAAAGTGAAGCACTCAGCCTTTCCTCCCAGGAAAGAGCGCAACTGGCCTTTGATCTGATCGATCGCCTCGAATCATTTTCCCCGGCGGAAATCGAGCAGCTATGGATGCAGGAAGCACTTCGCCGGAATGAGCAGATCGACTCCCAAACAGTGGCTCTGACGAGCGCAAGAGATGTCTCAGCCAAGGCTCACGCTCGTCAACTGAAGGATTGACCATGTTCTTATTCAAAACTTCCGGCGCAATGTTACCCAGTGTCGTAAAGACCGAAAAGCATGCCTTCCGTAGCCAACCACTTGATTGGTACATCGGTGAGTTGGCTCTCGTCAGCAAAAATCTGCCGACTGCGCGAGGACCGAGCACCAGATTCAGTACATCATGGCACTCGAATCAATTCGAAAGCTTGTTCCTGGCGAGTCCGAGAAATATTGGCCTGGCACTGAGGGACGTTGGCGCAACTTCGTGCAATGCCGGGGTACACGACGTATTGCTCGGCCATTCAATCTGACAGAAGTGCTTGGAATCTCCGCAACTGAGTACTCACCGGTCATGACCTTCAAGCGCTTCTCAGTCGAGCACGAGGCACAAATCCGCGCCTTTCTCAAACATCGTGAGCCGGAGTTAATCGCATGAGCTCCGCTGTCACGGAGCTACAAAAAAGGCTGCGGACATTCGTCGCAGCCCGTGACTGGGCGCAGTTCCATTCCCCGAAGAACCTAGCCATTGGCCTTGCAACTGAGGCAGCGGAAATACTCGAAGTATTTCTGTGGATGACCGAGGCAGAGAGCTCAAATCTCAGTGCTGATAAGCTCGCTCGCCTCAAGGAGGAGATCGGGGATGTTCAGCTCTACCTATTAAACCTCGCAGATAAATTCTCGCTTGACCCACTGGAATGCGCATCGGTTAAGTTGGAAACAAATGAACTCAAATACCCCGCTGATCGTGTCCGCGGAAGTGCCAAGAAATACAATGAATACTAGTCGATCGCGACCTAATAATTCATTTAAGGAAACACTTGGGCGACGCGACTTCACTCAGATGTTGAGGCTCTGCACGATGCTCCTTCCCAACAGGTCGGCTCTGCGGTTCGACAGCGGCAAGCACATACCCCTTAAGCTCCATCGCCATTCGGGAAATGAGTCTGCCGAAAACGTCATCGCATTCTTGCCGCTGCTCGAACGAAGCAATGCACTATTGGAACGCGGCACCCTTCGGCATATCCTGTATACCCATGAACATCAATCTTTTGAAGCTACCCGTTAACGAACGCATCCTCCTCGTCGAAGACCTGTGGGATAGCATTGCGGCTGATAAGAACGCTCTTACACTGACCTCAGAGCAGCGCTCCGAACTCGATCGTCGCTTGGACGCCTACGAAGCAGATGGTCATTCCGGTCGCCCGGTCGCCGACGTCATTGCAGATATACGCAAGAAGCTATGAAAAATATTGTCCGGCTCAGGAATGAGGCGGATCGGGATCTCACCGATGCAGCTTCTTGGTACGAACAACAACGCGTTGGGCTTGGCCACGAATTTCTCGATGAGGCCCAATCACTGTTCGACCGGATTGGTGAGGAGCCACTTGCCTTTCCGGTTGTACATAGAAATGCGCGTCGCGCAGTAATGAACCGATTCCCTTTTTTGCATTTATTTTGTCGTGGATGGGATCGATGCGGTTGTCTTTGCCGTCATCCACGGAACTCGTCACCCTGGCCGCTGGAAAAGTCGCAAATAGCGACGCGCTCAACAAGGGCGTGACGGAAAGATGCAGCACCTGTTGGCGCGAACGCCAACCGCTCTTCAAGGAATTGCCGCTCATGGCACAAACAGTCCCCATACTGCCGGATTCAATGATGATTGACGGCGCTCATGTGAAATAAATACGTTTCCACGATGACGACCGAACGCATACCCGTCAATTTAAACGACCTGCTCGACGCACTCACGTGGGTAAGCGGCGGTAATCTGGGTTCCGAACCTGAGGCCTATGTGTCCCGGCAGACCGGCAAGGTGTATTGGTCCGGCACCGCCGAGTTCGGCGTGGACGAAGATCTGCCGGAAGACATCGACGATCCTGATCGCTATGTGCCCGTACCGCACAAGAACGATCTTGATCTGGGGCGGGACCTCGTTTTCCACTTTGCCAGGCAACATTTGCCCGATGCATACGAGCTGGTCTATGACTTCTTCCGCAAGCGCGGCGCCTATGGCCGGTTCAAGGACTTGCTGATACGCAAGGGGCAGCTTGAGCACTGGAATGACTACGAAGACAAAGCCACTCGACAGGCGCTGCGTGACTGGTGCGAGGAAAACGGGCTCGAAATTGCCGAGCCATAAGCAGCGCAGCGTTGCTATCGGATCGCCCCGAACATGTTGGGTTACCCTGCGCCAACCCTACCTACGATTTGGCGGCCATGCATCATTCAAGACTTTGCGCCCTGCTTATCGACTGCAACGTACCTAACATCGACCAGGCTGCCCTGTTCTGGGCCAAGGCGCTGGGCCGTCCGGTCGACTATGAGCATCCGGGAACCCGCGGCAACTACCGCATGCTGGACACTCCACCCGACGAACCTATCGTGCAGATCCAGCGCGTCGAGCACGAAAGCCGCGTGCACATCGATATTGAAACGGACGACATTGAGGCCGAAGTGCGACGCCTGGAAAAACTCGGCGCCAGCATTGTCAGTCGCCTTGAACGGTGGGTGGTGATGCAAGCACCGAGCGGGCAGCGATTCTGCGTGGTGCGCGTGCAACGTCCCGGCTTTCCAAAAAATGCCAATCGCTGGGATTAGGGCAAATCGTTTGCGTTGAAGAGACACGCCATAGCTACCCCAGGCAGTCAATCGCTGTAATCGGCGACGTAGATCAGCAGGCCATCGCGCTCGCGATATTCGCTGCGTCCATCCAGGGCCATGCTTTGCCCTGCGCGGATGCCGTTGGGCAAGTCGATGGCGAAGGTACCCTGGAAGTGGATTTGCGCGTAGGCGATATCAGCCGCTTCGGCATAGGTGGTAATGGTTTGACGTCTCGCGGAGAACAATTGGCGAGAGTTTTCTGCAAGGTGGCGCAGCTCGTGGATGCCCACGGTACGGACACTGAGTACGCCGGCGGTGTAGCTTTCAAAGATCACCTCGCCATGCATGGTGGCGAGTATGGCGTTGATGTCGATGCGGTTGTAGGCGTCTATGTAGCGATCGATAAGGGCGCGCATGACATATCTCTGAGGTACGGCGTCGAGCATAGCGGAGTTGCGGAAACCGGTGCAGTAACGGGCGTAAGATGATGTCCTGGCCGCGAGGCATCATCGGAGGCGTCGCGATGAAGGCATCGGTGTTCGTCGGCATCAGCGTCGACGGTTTCATGGCCAGGCTCGATGGCAGCCTGGATTTTCTGCCGGAGGGCGGCGGTGAGCCGCACGGCTACGACGAATTCATGCGCACGGTGGACGCCTTGGTGATCGGGCGCAACACCTATGAAACCGTGCTGGGCTTCGGGGGATGGTTCTATGGCGAGAAACCCGTTTGCGTATTGAGCTCGCGCGAGCTTACGCCTGCACCAGCCGGAGCCATCGTGCAGCACATGGCCGGTGAGCCCAATGACATTGTCGCGAACCTCAGCGCCCAGGGTATCGGCCACATTTATGTCGATGGCGGTGTGACGATCCAGCGGTTTCTGCGCGCCGGGATGATTCAAAGACTTATTGTTACGCGAGTACCGGTGCTCATTGGCACAGGCATTCCGTTGTTTGGTGCGGTCGAACGGGACATTCGGCTCAAGCACGTTGCAACGCGCTCATATATCAGTGGCTTGGTTCAGAGCGAGTATGAAGTTGTTGCGTGATGTCGGCGACTGGCAATCGAGAAGGCCATGAAAGCATGCATTTCGTTGCGGCCGTCATTCCCGCGAAAGCGGGAATCCATTTTGCTCTGATGCACCCTTGAAAATGGATTCCCGCTTTCGCGGGAATGACGGTCCATAGGTAGCATCAACTCCGGCGTATACGTCAATGACCCTTGACGTTATCTGTCTGCTCGATAAATCGCGCCACGTTATCGTGCAGCAACTTCAATGACGCCTCGTGCGCATACACCATGTGCCCGGACGGATACCACGCGTAACTGATGTTGTTCATCAGCGCCGGCTGGATCGGCATATGGTGCATCTCGTAATCGGCGGCATAGAACGGTGTGGCCAGATCGTAGTAGCCGCCGTTGAGGAACACTTTCAGGTCCGGGTTGGTTTTCATCGCCTTGGCCAGGTCCGGCATCACATTGACGGCGCCATCGTGTCCGTCGTGCTTGAAGTCCCAATCGTTGACGTCGGCAAATTCGCGATAGACCTGGTCCTGGCCGAACTTGAGGTCCTTGCGCACGTAGTCGTTGAACGCCGCGATGTAGGCAGCGCTGATCGCGGACGATTGCGGATCGTATTGGGCTTCCTTGCTGAGCGGATCGAGCGACGGACCGGCAAAACGCGAATCCAGGCGACCGGTGGTGTCGGCATTGTCGGCCAGCAATTCATGCTCGAACATGCCGCCGGTGACGCGTAGATCGGCTTTCAGCAGATAGGCCACGGGAAGGCCGGTGTATTGATGCAGCTTCTCCGCCATGGCCTGCTTGCGTGCATCATCCAGGCGCGAACCCTGCATCAACGCCTGCGCGTAGTCGCCCAGCGCAAACTGCTCTACCTCTTGCAGGAACGGCTCCAGCGCAGCCGGCTGCTGTGGCAGTTTGTGGTGGTAGTACGCGGTAGCGGCAAAGGTTGGCAGCGCCAATTCGTAGGGCAGATCGACGCCCGGATTCTGGTCAGGTCCATCGATGCTGGTATCGAAATTGAGGATCTGCGAAAGCAGGATCACGCCATTGAGGTCGACACTGTTTTCGTTTTCCAGGTCATTGGCAAGCACAGCCGAGCGCGTGGTGCCGTAGCTTTCGCCGAACAGGTACTTCGGCGAGTTCCAGCGTCCGTAGCGCGACAGGAACTGCACGATGAATTGCGCGAAGGCGCGGCCGTCCCCGTCGACGCTGTAGATCTCCTTGCGGCGATCCTTCATCTGGTCCGCGCGCTTGGAGGCATCCGGATCGTTGGCGATCAGGCGGCTGAAACCGGCGCCGGGCGCATCGATGAAAACCAGGTCGGACGCATCGAGCAGGCTGTAGTCGTTGTTCACCAGCTGATAGGGCGCCGCAGGCGTATGGCTATCGTCCTTGGTCACCACGCGCCGCGGACCGAATGCGCCCATGTGCAGCCACACCGTGGCCGAACCCGGGCCACCGTTGTAGATGAAGGTGATCGGGCGCCTGGACGCATCGTCGACTTTCTTGAAATAGGCGGCGTAGAACATACTGACGGTGGGCTCGTTTTCCTTGTCGCCCTTGCCATGCAGCACGATGGTGCCGGCCACGGCCTTGTAGGCGATATGTTTTCCTTCTACGGAAACGCTGCCCTCGCTGGTAGAAGCTTGTGGGTGCAGCAAGGCGGCTTCCGGCTTTGGCTCTTCCGGCGTTTTATCTTTTTTATCGGCTGCGGCGGCATTGCCCAGCAACAGTGCAGCCAGGGCGAAAGCGAGCGGAAGCTTGCGCATGGGAATCCTTCATACGGCGCATTCGCGCGGAGATTCCCAGCTTAGGCAGCAACGGTAACGAGTTTCATACGCCAAAAGTCACTGTGCTGCCTGCGCGAAGCGCGCCCGATAGCGCGCCGGGCCCACTTTCGGCACGTGGGGGAAAGGATGCCGCAGCGTATCGGCGCTGCCGTAGCGGCAGGCATCGGGCGACCGTTGTGAGAAGCCGTGCATGCGTTCGCCTGCGAGCGAGGCCGGAACATCCAGGCAAACGCCGGCGTGGAACCTCGACACAGCGCGATTTTATCGCCGGCTCGTGCGACGGGCATGATCAAGCGGCGATATGCACTGCCGCTTGCTTCTATACCCAGGGGCGATGATCAGCCGTGCAGCGCCGCGGCTTCGCGCGCCAATTGTTCGATACCGGCCCAGTCGCCCGCCTTCAGTTTGTCACCCGGCGTAAGCCACGAGCCGCCGACGCACAGCACATTGGGCAGCGAGAGAAAATCCTTCGCGCCGCCGAGGGAAATACCACCGGTGGGACAGAAGCGGATCTGCGGCAGCGGACTCGCCCATGCGCCGAGCAGCTTTGCACCGCCAGCCGGAACGGCGGGGAAGAACTTCAAATGCCGATAGCCACGCTCCAACAGCGCCATCGCCTCGCTGGCGGTGGCGATGCCAGGCAGCAAGGGCAGGGCGCTGTCGTCAGCGGCGGCAAGCAGCCTGGGCGACATGCCGGGCGACACGGCGAAGCGCGCGCCGGCCTTTTCCGCCGCATGCAGATCGTTCGCGGTGAGCACGGTGCCGACACCGACCACCGCACCTTCCACTTCCGCGGCAATGGCGCGGATGGCATCGAGCGCAGCCGGCGTGCGCAGCGTCACCTCGATCGCCGGAATGCCGCCGGCCACCAGCGCACGCGCCATCGGCACGGCGTGCTTGGCGTCTTCGATGATCACCACGGGAATGACCGGCGCCAGGCGCATGGTGGTTTCGACGTGTTGTTGCTTGGTTTCGATGTTCATAGATGATCCAAATACGCCTTATGGCCGTCATTCCCGCGAAAGCGGGAATCCATGTAGACCTGGGGCAAAAGCGACAATGGATTCCCGCTTTCGCGGGAATGACGACCGCATGGGGATGGTGCGATGTTCAAAGCACGCCTGCGCCAAGATCGGCAGCGACTGCATTGCGACGGAAAATGCCGAACAATTCGCGTCCCATGCCGTGCTGGTGCCGCGAAAGATCTTCCACCGCGGGTGCGCGTGCCGCGAATTCGGCGGCGTCAACCAGCACGTCGAGCGTGCCTTTCATGGCGTCCAGTCGAATCACGTCACCATCCTGCACCCTCGCGATCGGGCCGCCATCGTCGGCTTCCGGCGTCACGTGGATCGCCGCCGGCACGCGGCCACTCGCACCGGACATGCGGCCATCCGTCACCAATGCGATGCGATGGCCGCGATCCTGCAATACCGCCAGCGTGGGCGTGAGCTTGTGCAGTTCCGGCATGCCGATCGCGCGCGGTCCCTGGAAACGCACCACGGCGATGAAATCACGGTTGAGCTCGCCACGGTCGAACGCACGCTTGATGTCGTCCTGGTCGTGGAAGACGACGGCCGGGGCTTCGATCACCAGGCGATCATCCGGCACCGAAGACACCTTGATCACCGAGCGGCCAAGGTTGCCGTTGAGCATGCGCAGACCGCCGTCCGCGCGGAACGGTTCGCTGGATGCACGCAGCACGCCCCGATTGCCGCTTTCCTTGGAGACCGGTTTCCAGTTGAGCTTGCCGGCTTCGTCCAGCTCCGGCAGCTGCGCATAGCTGGAAAGCTCGGTGCCCATGATCGTGCGTGCGTCACCATGCAACAGGCCGGCGCCCAGCAACTGGTCGATCAGGAACCCCATGCCGCCGGCGTCGTGGAAATGATTCACGTCGGCATAGCCGTTCGGATACACGCGCGCCAGCAATGGCACCACTGACGACAGCGCGTCGAAGTCTTCCCAGCGCAACGCAATACCCGCCGCCTGCGCGATTGCCACCAGGTGCAGCAGGTGATTGGTGGAACCGCCCGTCGCATGCAGGCCGATCACGCCGTTGACGATGGCTCGCTCGTCGACGATATGGCCGATCGGCAGATGCTCGCCCGCCTTGCCCAGCGCCGCGCAACGGCGTACCGCTTCGGCGGTGAGCGCATCGCGCAGCAACGTATCGGGCGCGACGAAGCTGGAACCGGGCAAATGCAGGCCCATGATCTCCATCAACATCTGGTTGGAATTGGCGGTGCCGTAGAAGGTGCAGGTGCCGGGTGCGTGATACGACGCCGCTTCCGCTTCCAGCAGTTCGTCGCGACTGGCCTTGCCTTCCGTGTACGCCTGGCGCACTTTGGATTTCTCATCGTTGCTGATGCCGCTGGGCATCGGGCCGCTGGGCACGAACACGCCGGGCAGATGGCCGAAGCTCAGCGCGCCGATCAATAGACCAGGCACGATCTTGTCGCAGATACCCAAGTACAGCGCGCCGTCGAACATGTCGTGCGAGAGCGCGATGGCAGTGGTCATGGCAATCAGGTCGCGCGAAAACAGCGACAGCTCCATGCCGGCACGGCCTTGCGTTACGCCATCGCACATCGCCGGCACGCCCCCGGCCACCTGCGCGGTAACGCCGGATTGGCGCGCGACCTCGCGGATGAATTCCGGGTAGCGCTCGTACGGCTGATGCGCGGACAGCATGTCGTTGTACGCCGTAACGATGGCGAGGTTCGGCGTGTGGCCTTCGCGTAGGGCCGCTTTGTCGTGCGTATTGCAGGCGGCGAAGCCATGGGCGAGGTTGCCGCAAGAGAGCCGTGCGCGGTGCGGCCCGTCGATGACGGCCTTGTTGATGCGTTCGAGATAGGCAGCGCGCGAGGCGTGGCTGCGTTCGCGCAGGCGCTCGGTAACTTGGGCGACGACGGGGTGCAAACTCATTTCATGCTCCGGCCGAGCGGGCTCGGCGTTGATGCGTTCTTAAATGCCTGGTCTTGCGTTGCCGTCATTCCGGCGAAGGCCGGAATCCAGTTTGAATACGACGTGCGAAGCACTCAAAGCCAAATAGCGTGTGCTTCGCACGGTGTACTTGACTGGATTCCGGCCTTCGCCGGAATGACGAGCGACGTTTACGGACACCAATAGATTTCCAACGGCCGACCAGCACCCAGCACGCTGGCGATCGGCAGCCTGCTGCCCGGCTTTTCAGCCTCCGCCAGCACCTCGCGCTTGTCGCTGCCTTGAATATGCAGATACAACGTGCGCGCCTTCAGCAGCACCGGCAAGGTGAACGTGATGCGCGGCTCGCCCGCGCCCGGAGCGCGCATCGGCAGCACCAGGGCGGTGTTCGATGGATCGAGGGCTTCGCTCAAGCGGTCGCCGCCGGGGAAAAACGAGGCGGTGTGTCCATCCGGCCCCATGCCCAGCACGATCACGTCGAATGGCTGCTTCAAGGCGGCCACGGTGGCGCGCACTTCGCCAATGCCGGCTTCCGGCGTGGCAGCCTCCACGTACAACGGTACGAATTCGGCATCCGCGGCTTTCCGTTGCAGCAACAACGACTCCACCAGGCGCGCGTTGGAGCGCTCGTCGGTGTCGGGCACCCAACGTTCGTCGACCAAGGTGACGGTGACGCGCGACCAATCCAATGCTTCGTTCGACAACGCGTCGAACAGGCGCTTGGGCGTGCTGCCGCCGGAGACGGCGATGACGGCTTCGCCGCGCGCGTCGATCGCTTCGCGCAGCTTGCCTGCGATGCTGGCCGACAGCGCCGTGGCCAGCGCTTGAGCCTCGTCGAACGCGTGCAGAGGTTGCTCGCTCACTGCTCGAAATCCTCGTCCCAGGTGCGGCCATCGCGTTCGATCAGGGCGACCGCCGCGCTCGGGCCCCAGGTACCGGAGGTGTACGGACGCGGCGACTCGCCGCCCGCGGCCCATGCGGCCAGGATCGGACCGGCCCAGTTCCATGCGGCTTCCACTTCATCGCGGCGCATGAACAGGGTGGGGTTGCCGCGCACCACGTCGAGCAGCAGGCGCTCGTACGCATCGGGCTGCTGCACGCCGAAGGCTTCGGCGAAGCTCATGTCCAGCGGTACGTGGCGCAGGCGCAAGCCACCGGGACCGGGGTGCTTGATGGTCAACCACAGCTTCACGCCTTCATCCGGCTGCAGGCGGAGCACCAGGCGGTTCTGGGCGAGCGGCCCGGCCGATGACGTAAAGATCGAGTGCGGCACCGGCTTGAATGCCACCACGATTTCCGACACGCGCTCGGCCAGGCGCTTGCCCGTGCGCAAGTAGAACGGCACGCCGGACCAGCGCCAGTTGGCGATTTCCGCCTTGAGCGCGACGAAGGTTTCGGTGTTCGATTTTTCCACCTTCGACTTGGCGTCGGCGTTCAGGTCTTCCATGTAGCCCGGTACGCTCTGCCCTTCGGCCGCACCAGCGCGGTACTGGCCGCGCACGGTGAGCTGCGCGGCGTTGCTTTCGTTGATCGGCTTGAGCGAGTGCAGCACTTTCAGTTTTTCGTCACGTACCGCGTCGGGCGACAGTGAGGCGGGCGGTTCCATCGCCACCATGCACAGCAGCTGCAGCATGTGGTTCTGCACCATGTCGCGCAGCGCGCCGGCGTGGTCGTAGTACGGGCCGCGGCGGCCGACACCGAGCGTTTCGGCCACGGTGATCTGCACGTGGTCGATATGGCCGGCGTTCCACAGCGGCTCGAACAGCGCATTGCCGAACCGCAGCGCCAGCAGGTTCTGTACCGTTTCCTTGCCGAGGTAATGGTCGATGCGATAGGTCTGCGATTCGGCGAACACCTGGCCGACGTCGTCATTGATGCGGTTGGCGCTGGCCAGGTCGTGGCCGATCGGCTTTTCCAGCACCACGCGCGACTGGCCCTGGTTGAGGCCATAGCCGCCCAGGCGCTGGCAGATGTCCACGAACAGTTCCGGCGAGGTGGACAGATAGAACACGCGCACGTGGTCGGGGCACTCGCCCATCAGCCTGGCGAAGTCGTCCCAACCGGCATCTTTGCGGGCATCGAGCGGGCGGTAATGCACCAGCTTGAGGAAGGCGTCGACCTTGTCGGCCTGCTTGGAAGCGGCCCCATTGAGCGCACCACGAACCTGGGCACGGTAGCCGTCATCGTCCAGGCCTTCGCGGGCGACGCCGACGATGCGGCTGCCGGGCTGGATCTGGCCGTCGACAAAGCGGTGGAACAGGGCAGGGAGCAATTTGCGGACGGCCAGGTCGCCGGTGCCGCCGAAAATCACCAGGTCGAACAGCTCGACCGGTAGGGCAGGTGCAGTCACAACTCACCTCATCGAATGCGGGCAGCCGCGACAGTGCGACCGCCGGGGAAAGGCCGATGGTACCAATGCTATACCAGGCAATACCAGTCCCTTGTGCAGTGCAAACGTATGCATTCTTTTCATAACGGCGGGAATCGTAAGCGGGCCGCCGGAAATCGTAAAAATCGGCACAACTGCTCGCCCGGCCGCCGCGATCCCGCACCGGCTGCGCCGGACGATGGGGCATGCAAAGACCAGTTGTCGCAGTGGTTACGCATTGGTATGGTCTGCAACTATGCAGAATGCCCTGGCCGAGGAATACCGGCGACTGAGCCGCGATACCACCACCCACCAGCCGCTGGCTTACCTGCGGCTGCGGCGGGCCATTCGCAACGTGATCCAGCATCGCGACATCGAGCCCGGCCAGACCCTGCCTAGCGAACGCGATTTATCGCAGGCCCTGGGTTTGTCGCGCGTGACGGTGCGCAAGGCCATTTCCGGCCTGGTTGAAGAGGGCCTGCTCACGCAACGCCATGGCGCCGGTACCTTCGTGGCCGAGCGCATCATCAAGCCGATGTCGCGCCTCACCAGCTTCACCGAAGACCTGCGCGCACGCGGCCTGCACCCGCGCTCCGAATTCTTCGAGCGCAGCGTGGGCGAGGTGACGCCGGAAGAATCGATGGCGCTCAATCTTTCACCGGGCGTGCTGGTGGCGCGCCTGCATCGCGTGCGCTACGCGGAAGACGAGCCCCTGGCGATCGAGCGCAGCGTGGTGCCGGCCAGCGTGCTGCCGGATCCGCATGAGGTGCACGATTCGCTGTACGAAGCGCTGGGGAAATACGACTGCCGCCCGGTGCGCGCGTTGCAGCGTTTGCGCGCAGTGCTGCTGGCCGCACGGCAGGCGCGCTTGCTGCATGTAAGTGTCGGCAGCGCGGGCCTGCACATCGAGCGGCGTGGATTTCTCGACGATGGTCGCGTGGTGGAATTCACCACGTCGTGGTATCGCGGGGATATCTACGATTTCGTGGCGGAGTTGCAGACCGATTGAAGGCCTGTGCGGGTGATTTTACAGCTCATCGGGTTAGGCGCCGCCGTTGTCGGCCAGGACGACTGCCGCATTGGCAATGGAATCGGGGTTGTTCGAGGCCGTGTCCAGGCGTATCGGCCGCCGCACGCGCTTGCCGCCGCTCGGCTCCTGTCGGGTGGAAGTGTGTCGATACGCACGATCGCATCTCCCAGTTAGTCGCGGTGCTACACCTACTTCGCCGCAGTCTATTGAAGCCAACATTTTTCTATCCCGACGATTCGGCATCCGCGACGCGTGCCACACAGTTCGCGTGGCAGACGTGACTATCGCCCCATCGACGGACAGATTAGGAAGCTCGGCGGCTAAGTTTCGTACCTGTACCTGGCGGTATCGTCACCAGCGTCGTCGAGCGCTTTATCTCCAGCCAGCACCTGGATTCCATACGCATAGGGGTCCGGGGTATCCGGCGCATCATCTTCGTTAAACGGAACACTACGTCCATTCTCATCGGGCTTCACCACGTAACCGCGGTTTTTGTCGTACGTCATGTAAAAATGGTCATGCATGCCGACGTCCGAATGAGCCACCTCGTGAACCAGGGTCTTTTTTAGATTACCGTCATTGTCCAAATAACCACGGTCATCACCGTACAGTTTGTCTGCATTGAGAACGATTTGGCCGGTATACCTGCCTGTGCTGTCCATGGGCGCATACGCAACGATGTCCGAATGACGATTGCGGGAAAGCTCAAGGTATATATCCCCGCCGTTGTTCTCGATATGCCTTTTAATTCCATCGCGCAGGCGCTCCAGCTTGGCCTGTACCTCGGAAGATCCCGCTTTGCTCCCGAACAATTGCTGCATGCTTGTTCGTGTATTGGCGTCCCAGGATTCGGGATGGCGATGTACATCGCATGCTTTCCTGGCATCTTCATAAGCTTCTCCAAGAAGCCGCATGACTCTTGCCTGTACCTGGGGGTCAAGTGACAGTTCGATAAATGCGCCGCCGTGCACGCCACGGTCATATCCGCCGACCACGGCGTCATTGCCTGGCGGGTTCGGCCGGCTGTTTGCAGGTCCGCTTGGAACCTGGGCGTCTCCACTGGAATTGTCGATGCCAAAGAGCGAGCAGAAGCCCCTGAAGAAATCGCAGGGAGTGGCTTTTTTACCATTAGCCCAATCAGAGATGACCCCGAATGGCGTGTAATACAGTATTGACCGCGACTCGCGCGCGCCGCCCGCTGGGGAACCGTGGCTAGATTGAGGAAAGCCGCCGTATGAACCAGCTGGCGGGCTTACTTCCGGTGAAGACAGCGTAAGCGCGGAAGAAGCATCCAGCACTGCATGGTGATAAAGAAGGGCGGGCGCGTTTGTGGGCTTGATATCCACCATCTCATCCTCTTGTTGAGGTCTTGCGCTATTGCGGCAAAGAACGCCTATTCCTGTCTGGAGATAGCCATCGCGATGGGAACCTTCCAGGCCAAACATCCCAGCGGCGTGGCTTTCTCACTCCTACCGCGCCCATACTTCTACCGGTGTCCGAAATTCGCGCCCGTTCATCCCCAGCATTAATGCTGCCCATGCGATGGAGTCGGGGTTTTCCGGAGCCTCCTCGATGCTGCCGTCGTGGCCATCGACCTCTCTTGTGTAGAAACCAATCCGGTCGCTGTAGCCCACGTAAAAGCGGTCTCGCAGGTCGGAAAAATGCATGGCCTCATGACTTAGCGTCAGCATGAGCGACTCATCCGTGTTCTTGTCGATAATAGGTTTGCTCAATACCACTTCGCCCGTCGGCCCAGCCTCCCCAAGGACGGTATATGCAGAGGTTTTTTCTTCGCCGGGCTCGGGAGAAACCTCAAGGAAGATTCGCTGCGGGTTGTCTCTCAGCTGTTGCATGCCGTCGAGCGAGGTAGCCAGCCCGGTCTTTATCCTGGCCCGTACGTCCGGACGAGTGATCCCTTCCCCGAACAACTTCTTCATTGCCGTCATTGTCTTGCCAGTCCACGTTGACGGGCTGTCCATCAGGTTATAGGCCCTCCATGTGTTTTTGATGGTTTCATCCAGGACCCTGCTGACCCTTTTTTCCACAGCGGGAACCGACGACAGGTCGACAATCCTTCCGGCATTTTTTCCGGATTGAATATCGCTTGAACTGGTTACTCCATATCGGGCTTTACTGGCAGGGCCTTGCGTACTGTTTTCGTATCCGCCATCGACCCCTGCCAGGCTGCATATGCCCGGAAAGAAGCTACAGGTGAGGCCTTTTCCTTCAATCAGGTTTTGCAGGACGCCAAAGGGCGTCCTATCCCACACCTCACGGAATATGGATCGAGGCTTTCGGCCGGCGCCCGCAAACGGGTTATTGGTCGGCTGGACGAAATCACCCGACAGATCGGTTTGCGACGTTATCGCCGGAGTACTCGCGGCGGCATCTTCTGCCGCCGAAGAGTGATACGCATGAGACGTTGGGTTAATAGTCGGGCTGTCCATTGTCTTATCCTCGCTTCGTCGGCCCAATAACTACATCGCCGCGCTTGCAAAAAGGCGTTATCTGCTTATCGGCCCCTTTTCGCGCTCGAACCGGACAGTGCGGGACAAGATGCATAAATTGCCCGGACCGCGTTCCATCGGCTACAGTGGCGCCCGTTCCAGGTGTCCCCACGGCGAAAGCAAAAGGGATGAAACGGGAAGCCGGTGCGCTGTTTGCGCAGCAAGTCCGGCACTGCCCCCGCAACGGTAAGCGAGTCATTGCAGCGATAAGGCGCCACTGTGCGTAAGCATGGGAAGGCATTGCTGACGGCATGTGCAAACATGCCACTCGCAAGTCCGGAGACCGGCCCGGAACAGGTTCTGGCATTCGCGGTGGGCGAGGCACGGAGTTCGCGCTGCGGCGTTCTGCGCCTGGTCGCCTTCCGTTCCCTTTTTGCTCCGCCCGATGCCGGCTCGCTGACGACTTGCGCCGCGCGGGGACGCGCGGCAGGGGAACATCCATCGTGTTGAAGAAACATGCGCTTGCAGCCGCCTTGCTGCTGTCACTGGCCGCGCAGGCCGCTTACGCTCAATCAAACGACGGCCAGGACGGCTCGCTGACGCCGGTGATCGTGACTGCCACGCGCACCGCCATCACCGCCAACGAGGCGCTGTCCTCAGTCACCGTGATCACGCGCGAAGACATCGAGCGCCTGCAGCCGGTATCGGTGGTCGACCTGCTGACTGGCCTGCCCGGTGTGTCGATCGCGCAAACCGGCGGTATCGGCGGGCAATCCTCGCTGTATCTGCGCGGCACCAATGCCACGCATGTGCTGGTGCTGATTGACGGCGTGCGCATCGGCTCGGTCAGCATCGGCCTGCCAGCGCTGGAGCAGATTCCGGTGCAGGCGATCGATCGCATCGAGATCGTGCGCGGCCCGCGCGCCAGCCTGTACGGCTCGGATGCGATCGGTGGCGTGATTCAGATTTTCACCCGGCACGGTCAGCCGAACGGCGACATTTCGCCGTCGGTAAGCGTTACCGGCGGCAGCCATGGTTACGTAAATGGCCAGGCCGGCGTTTCCGGCGGCGATGCGCGTCTGTGGTACAACGCGAGCCTCGGCGGCACCTACACCGGCGGCATTCCCAATTGCCGCATGGGCGCGGCGGAACGCGGCATTGCCTGCTACGTGGACGATCCGCGCAACGACGCCTATCGCAACTGGAACGGCTTCGCCAACATCGGCTATCGCTGGGACAACGGCACGGAGCTCGCCTTCGACTGGCTGCGCAGCAAGAGCAACGCGGAATTCGCCGGCAGCCCGTACAGCGGCAATGACAGCCTGGAAGAGCAGTACGTGGCCGGCGCGCGCCTGAGTTTCACGCCACTGCCGATGTGGAAAGTCACGCTCGACGCCGGACAAAGCCGCGACGATCTCGCCAGCTACTACCAGGGCACTTATTTCAGCCAGTACTACCCGCGCATGGCCACCGGTTATTTCAATTCACGCCGCAACCAGGCGTCGTGGCAGAACGACATCACGCTGGCGACCGACCAATTGCTCACCGTGGGCGTGGATTACCAGCAGGAACACGTCGCCAGCGACACGGCTTTCCAACAAACCACCCGCGGCGATACCGGCACTTTTGCGCAATACCAGGGCAGCTTCGGCCATAACGAAGTGCAGCTCGCCGCGCGCCACGATCACAACGATCAATTCGGCAATCACAACACGGGCTCGGCGGCGTGGGGCTATCACTTCGAAAACGGACCGGTGCTGTCGGTGAGCTACGGCAGCGCGTTCCACGCGCCCACGTTTGATGACCTGTACTTTCCGCCCCTCGGCGGCTTTCCGACGGCCAATCCGGATTTGCGGCCGGAAACCTCGCGCAGCGCGGAAATCGGCCTGACACAGCAGTTGCAGCACTGGAACTGGGGCGTCAACGCCTACCAGACCACCATCGACAACCTGATCGTGCTGGACCAGAACTACGTACCGCAAAACCTGAGCCGCGCACGCATCCGTGGCGTGGAAGGCCAATTCGGCTTCAACCTGGACGACTGGCGCGTGCAGAGCTATCTCACGCTGATGCAGCCGAAGAACAACGACGGCGGCGCCAACAACGGCAACCTGCTGCAGCGCCGTGCGCAACGCACCGCACGAGTCGACGTCGATCGCAGGCTGGGCCGGTTCAACCTGGGCGCGACGTTCTTTGCCTCCAGCAAGCGCTACGACGACATCGCCAATACCGAACGCATGGGCGGCTATGCCACCACCGACCTGCGAGCAAGCTACAGCTTCGCCCCGGATTGGCAGGTGGAAGCCAAGCTGGCGAATGTGTTCGATCACAGCTATGAGACGGTCTACTACTACAACGAGTTGGGTCGCACCTGGTACTTGACGGTGCGCTACGGCCTGTAAGGCAGCAGATGCCAAGCAGGCTGGGGTGCCAATCCCGGCATCCACGCGAATGCTGGGATTGCATCCCTGCCTGCTGGCCCATCCTGGCTCCGACCTTGCCTCTCAGGAGAGGGAAAATCAACGCCATGCCTTTCGGCACGGCCCGACTTCAGGCACATTTGCGCTTCTGGCCCCCAAGGCATAAAGGCGCCCATGAATGTGCCCTTCTGTTTGCTTGCGCCACGGCCAGCGCGGGACGCGCGCGGCCGTGGCTTTCGTTTGCCTGACGTCTTGGCGCAGGTAACGGCATGAATATCTTCGCCCCCATCATCCGCCGCCCCATCGGCACCTCGCTGTTGGCGATCGGGTTGACCATTGCCGGCTTCTGCGCCTACCTGATGCTGGGCGTGGCGGCGTTGCCGACGCTGGATTTCCCCGGTGTGTTCGTCACCGCCGCGCAGCCGGGCGCCAGCGCGCAGACCATGGCCAATACCGTGCTCGCCCCGCTGGAGCGCCATCTTGGCCGCATCCCCGGCGTGCAGGAGATTTACGGCAACGCCAACCAGGGCAGCGCAACGGTGATGGTGCGCTTCGACTTCGGCCGCAACATCGACAAGGCCGCGGTCGACGTGCAGACGGCGATCAACGCCGCCCAACCCGACCTGCCGGCGCTGCCCAGCCCGCCGCAATACTTCAAGTTCGACACCTCGCAGATTCCGATCCTGCACGTGGCGCTGACCTCGAGCAGCATGCCACCGGACAAGCTCTACGATCTCACCGACACACTGCTCAGCCCCGCGCTCGCGCAGATTCCGGGCGTGGCACGAGTGGAACTGTTCGGCGGCACGCCGCATGCGGTACGCGTGGACGTGAATACCTCCGCGCTGTCGGCCAAGGGCCTCACCGCCAACGACGTCCGCAATGCACTGATCGCCGCCAACGTCACCTCTCCGCAGGGCATGCTGAGCGACGGCCAGACGCAGATGATGGTGACGGCCACCGATGCGCTGCACACGCCGGCCGATTTCGCCAAGCTGGTGATCTCCAACCACAAGGGCGTGCCGGTCTATCTGTCCGATGTCGCCAAGGTCAGCAGCGGCGAACAGGATAAATATCAGGCCGCATGGTTCAACGGCATGCGCACGGTGGGCCTGCAGATCAACAAGCGGCCCGAAGCCAATGCGGTGGAAACCGCCGAAGCGGTACGCGCCAAGCTGCCGCAATTGCGCCACCTGCTGCCGGCCGACGTGCAGATGACGCCGATCTTCGACTTCACCGAAAGCACCAAGGGCGCGCTGCACGAAGTGGAAGTGGCGCTGCTGATCAGTATCGTGCTGGTGTCGCTGGTCATGCTGGTGTTCCTGCGCCGGTTGCGGCCCACCTTGATCGCCTCGCTCAGCGTACCGCTGTCGCTGGCCGGCGCGTTCGTGGTGATGTGGTCGCTCGGCTACACGCTCAACACGCTGTCGCTGGTGGCGCTGGTGCTGTGCATCGGCTTCGTGGTGGACGACGCCATCGTGGTGATCGAGAACATCTTCCGCCACATGGAACATGGCGAGGCGCCGCTGGATGCCGCACTGCGCGGCGTGAGCGAAATCGGCTTCACGGTTATTTCCATCACCTTGTCGCTGATCGCCGTGTTCGCGCCACTGCTGTTCGGCAACAACATGCTGGTCATGCTGTTGCGCGAATTCTCCGTGACGCTTACCGCCGCGGTAGTGATTTCCGCCATCGTGTCGTTGACGCTCACGCCTGCACTGTGCGGCCGCTATTTGAAGCCCGAGTCGGCCTATGCCGGATCGCCTTCGCGCATCGAGCAGGCGCTGCACCGCTTCGACCGCTGGTTGCATGGCCACTACGAGCGGGCGCTGGACTGGTCCATGCGCCACCGCCGCCTGATGCGCTGGCAGCCGCTTACCTTGCTGATCCTTACCGCCGTACTCGGCTGGGCGATCGTCAAGACGGCGGGCGGCACCTTCATGCCGGATCAGGACACCGGCCAGCTCGCCGTGTCGCTCAAGGCCGACGCCAACATCTCGCCCACGCTGCTGGCCACGCGCGTGCAGCAGGCCAACAAGCTCCTGCAGGACGACCCGGCCACGCAGGATGTGCTGACGGTGCTGGGTTCGGAGAACAACGGAGGCGGCGCGGTGGGCAATGCCGCCTCGATGTACGCCGACCTCAAGCCGCGCGGCGACAAGCCGGGCCAACGCAAGGAAGACATCAAGAAGGTGATCGAGCGGCTGGAGAAGAAGTTCGAACCGATCGCGGGCATCAAGGCGTACTTCAACCCGATCCAGTTCTTCAACGGCGGCGGCGCCGGCGACAACCAGGGCCAGTACGAATTCCAGATCCTCGATACCAGCGGCGGCCAGGATTTGCAGCCGATCACGCTGCAAATGGTGCGCAAGCTGCGCACCATTCCGCAGCTTTCCGACATCAGCAGCAATTTCGACCTGGTCGGCAAGCAGCAGGAGATCAAGATCGACCGCGAGAAAGCCGGCCGCCTGTTCGTGAACATCGGCGACATTGACTCGGTGCTGCTCAACTCCTTCGGGCAGAACCAGGTCTCGGTGATTTACTCGGATATCAATCAATATCGCGTGGTGCTGACTTCTTCCAGCTCCGAATCGATGAGCGCCGAGTCACTGCTCAACCTGTACGTGCGCAACAGCAAGGGCCAGATGATCCAGCTATCCGCGCTGGCCAGCATCGTGCCTGACATGAGCCCGCTCGGCATTCGCCACCACAACCAGCAACAGGTGGCGACCATCAACTACAACCTCAAGCCCAAGGTGCAACAGAGCACCGGTATCGACCTGGTGCAGCAAGCGGCGTTCTCCATCCACATGCCGCCTGGCGTGCGGCTGGATTTCACCGGCGCCAACCAGCAATTCCAGCAGGCGCAGTCCAATGGCGGCATCCTGCTGCTGGCATCGATCGTGGCCATGTACATCGTGCTGGGCATTCTCTACGAAAGCCTCGGCCATCCGCTGACCATTCTCTCCACCTTGCCGGCGGCAGGCATGGGCGCGTTCCTGGCGATGCTGGTGACACATACGCCGCTGTCGTTGATGGCGATCATCGCCGTGCTGATGCTGATCGGCATCGTGAAAAAGAACGCCATCCTGATGGTGGACTTCGCACTGGTGGCGCAACGCGAACACGGCCGCTCGCCGCCGGAGGCCATCCGCGAAGCCGCACTGGTGCGCTTCCGTCCCATCACCATGACCACGCTGGTGGCGATGGGCGCGGCATTGCCGTTGGCGATCGGTTTTGGCATCGGCTCGGAAATGCGCCAGCCGCTGGGCATCGCGATCGTTGGCGGCCTGCTGGTATCGCAGTTGCTGACCTTGTTGAGCACGCCGGCGATCTATCTGTGGTCATACGATCGTCGCCTGCGCAAGGAAGCACGCAAGGCGCGGCGTGCGGAGAAGCGGCGCTTGCGAGAATTGGCGCAGCAAACGCCGGCGATCGAGATGGATTGATTCCTCTCGTCATTCCGGCGAAAGCCGGAATGACGAGAGGTCACCCATTACAGCCTCATGCAAGCCTCGCCATGCCTTATGGCACGGCCCGACTTCATGCACATTTGCACGCACACGCGTCAGCGTATGAAGTGCACATGGATACTTCTCATACGCGCAACAGCCGTGCATGCGGCTTGTACATGGCCGTCGTCCGTGCGCACACGCGGGTGGCGGCATGAATGTTTTCGAGCCGATCATCCGCCGACCGAAGGGTACCTCGTTGTTGGCGATCGGCCTGGTGCTGGCGGGCTTCTGCGCTTATCTGCTGATCGGCATCGCGTCGTTTCCTTCGCTGCAATTTCCTGTCATAGCAGTAGCTTCCTTGTTACCCGGCTCCAACGCGCAAACCGTGGCGTCGACGGTAACCGCACCGCTCGAGCGCCAGCTGGGCCGCATTCCCGGCATCCAGCAAATGACCTCCGATTCGAACGCGGGCGGCTCGCTGATCCTGATCCAGTTCGACATGTCGCGCAAAGCCGACCAGGCCGCGCGCGACGTGCAGGCCGCGCTCAACGCGGCAGCGCCCGATCTGCCCGCCGTGATGGCCTTGTCGCCGCCGCAGTATTTCAAGAACGACACCTCGCAGATTCCGGTGCTGCTGATCTCCATGACGTCCACCAGCATGCCGCCGGACAAGCTCTACGACCTGGCCAACACGCTGATGCTGCCGGCGGTGGCGCAAGTCACCGGCGTATCGCAGGCACAGCTGATCGGCGGCTCGCCGCACGCCGTGCGCATCTCGTTGAACAACAGTGCGTTGACGGCCAAGGGCCTGACCGCCAATGACATCGCCAACGTGCTGCGGGCCGCCAACGTCGCCTCGCCGCAAGGCATCCTGAGCGATGGCATGACGCAGATGACGGTGTCGGCCAATGACGGCCTGCAGACGCCGGCCGATTTCGCCGCGCTGGTCATTGCCAAGCAGAACGGCGTGCCGGTTCATCTTTCCGACGTCGCCACGATCAGCAACGGCCAGCAGGATTCCACCCAGGCGGCCTGGTTCAACAACAAGCACGGCGTGATCATGCAGGTGCAAAAGCGTTCCGATGCGAACGCCGTGCAAGTGGTGCAAGCCATCCGCGATGCATTGCCGCGATTGCAGAAGCTGGTGCCGGCCGACGTGCAGATCACGCCGATTTTCGACCTGACACTCTCCACCAAATCCGCGTTGCACGAAGTGGAGATCGCCTTGCTGATCAGCATCGTAATGGTGGCGCTGGTGATGCTGCTGTTCCTCAGGCGCCTTCGTCCCACCCTTATCGCCATGCTCAGCGTGCCGCTGTCGCTGGCCGGCGCGTTCGTGCTGATGTATGCACTCGGCTTCACGCTCAACATGCTGTCGCTGATTGCGCTGGTGCTGTGCATCGGCTTTGTGGTGGACGATGCGATCGTGGTGATCGAGAACATCTTCCGCCACATGGAGCAGGGAGCCAAGCCGCTGGATGCCGCGTTGACCGGCGTGCGCGAGATTGGTTTTACGGTCATCTCGATCACGCTGTCGCTGGTGGCCGTGTTTGCGCCGATGGTGTTCGGCAACAGCCCGATGGTGATGCTGATGCGTGAGTTTTCGGTCACGCTGATCGCCACGATCGTGATTTCGGCGCTGGTGTCGCTCACGCTTACGCCCGCCTTGTGCGGCCGCTACCTGGTGGAAGAAACGCGCAAGCCGAGCGCACCCAGCAAGCTGGAAATGGCGGTCGAACGGCTGGATCGCTGGCTGCTGCGCATCTATGAGCGCGCACTGGATTGGGCGATGCGCCATCGGCGCGTGATGCGCTGGCAACCGCTGATCTTGCTGGTGTTGACGGTCGGGCTGGCGATGGCCGTGGTGAAGACGGCCGGCGGTGCGCTGATGCCGGAAGGCGATACCGGCATGCTGCAGGCGGACATGGTGGCCGACCCGAACATCTCGCCTGGCCTGCTTGCCAAGCGTACCCAAGCCGTACAGGCGGTGATGCTGGCCGATCCGGCCGTGCTTGACGTGGCTGCATTCCTGGGCGGCAACAACACCAATGGCGCGGTCGGCAACGAGGCGTCATTCTTCATCGACCTCAAGCCGCGCGGCGATGGTCCCGGGCAGCGCCATGAGGCGGCAGACAAAGTGATCAAGCGCCTCACCGCGCAATACAAGAAGCTGACCGACGTCAATGTCGCCGTCACCAGCCTGGGTTTTTTCAACGGTGGCGGCGGCAGTCGTGCGAAAGGCCAGTACGCCTTCTCGCTCACCAGCACCACCAGCCAGCCCTTGCAGCAACCGACGCTGCATCTGGCGCAGGTGATGCGCAAGATGAAACAGTTCAAGGACGTGAGCACCAGCTTCGACAACATCGGCAAACAGCAACTGGTCGAAATCGACCGCGACGCGGCGTCGCGCCTGCAGGTGAATATCGGGCAGATCGATCAGGCGTTGACCGACGCATTCGGGCAGACGCCGGCATCGGTGATCTACTCCGACATCAACCAATACCAGGTGATCCTGGTGGCGGACAACGCTCATTCGCTCAGCCCCGCCACCTTGCTTAACCTCTATGTGCGCAGCAATACCCACAAGATGGTGCCGCTCTCGGCCATGGTGCATGTTCGCCCGCGCATCGAACCCATCGACATCCAGCATTACAACCAGTTGGAAGCGGCAAGCATCAACTACAACCTCGCCGACGGCGTGAGCCAGGCCGACGGCCTGAAGTACGTCGATCAAGCGATGTTCGCCGCGCGACTGCCGGCCGGCGTGATGAAGCAATACACCGGCGACAACCAGAAACTGCTGGAGGCGGCCACCAATGCGCTGATCCTGTTCATCGCCGTGATCCTGGCGATGTACATCGTGCTGGGCATGCTCTACGAAAGCCTGATCCACCCGTTGACCATTCTGTCGACGTTGCCTGCCGCAGGCATGGGCGCTTTCCTGGCCATGCTGATCACCCATACGCAGCTGAGCACGATGTCGGTGATCGCCGTGCTGATGCTGATCGGCATCGTGAAAAAGAACGCGATCCTGATGGTGGACTTCGCCCTCGTCGCCGAACGCGAAGGCGGCCTTTCGCCGCCGGAAGCGATTCGCGAAGCCGCACTGGTGCGTTTTCGTCCCATCACCATGACCACCTTGGTGGCAATGGGTGCCGCGCTGCCATTGGCGATCGGCTTCGGCATCGGTTCTGAAATGCGCCAGCCGCTTGGCATCGCGATCCTAGGTGGCTTGTTCGTGTCGCAACTGCTGACCTTGCTCAGCACGCCGGCGATTTATTTGTGGCAATACGATCGGCATGCGCGCAAGGCTGCACGCAGGGCGCGGCGCGAGGAGAAGCGCCGCCCACGACCGTTGGGAAAACCGGTTGCCACGCCCGAGGCAAGCAGGCTCGGCTGAGAATGCCGGCCTTGCCATCCACTCCGGCGCGCTGGGCTCGGCTCCTCCACGCGCCGCCTCCATGCCGCCGTCGTTCCCGCGAAGGCGGGTGTGGCGGCGGCACGAAATGACGTCCTCTAAAACTGCTTCTTCACGCCGAACTTGATCATCTGGTCGTGCGCGTGAGGCTCGGCCATGTAGTCGTATTCGGTGCTGATCAGCCAGTTGCTCCACAGGCGCAGGTCGCCGCCGAAGCCTACTTGCACGCTATTGCCGTTGGTGCTGTAGGGATTGGTCAGTACGTTCCAGGATCCGGCCGAAGGAACGAAGGCATAGCTCAACGTGGTGTCCGTCGCGCCCTGGAAGTTGTGGCCCAGCTCAAGCCGGAAGTGCGGAATCAGCACGCCCCAGCTCTGCTTGTACTCGCCGCTCGCACGCAGACCGATGATCGCCTGCGAGTTACGCACCAGCTGGCTTCCATAAGTGAGCGCTTCGGTAACGTCGCCTGTTTCGGAGTAGGCGTTCAAGCGCGACAGCGACCATTGCATGCGGGTGTACGGCGATAGCAGCCAGTTGTGCCACTTGTACTCATAGCCGCCAGTCAAGGAGGCAAACCATTGGTCGCCATAGCGATGGCCGAGCAGATCGTCGCCATAATTCTCGCCGCGGCGCTGGCTTTCGAAACTCAGGCCGCCACCGCCGAGCACACTATCGATATAGGTATTGGCCGAAGGCGCGAAGCTGCCGTACAACGCCGCGCTATAACCCTTCGCCACGCTATGCGTACCGTCGTTGGAGATATCGCTGTTGTCGTGGTTGTAGCCCAGGCTCATGCCGAACACGCTGCTGTTGCCGATGCGCTGATCGACGCCGACGGTCACGGCAATATTGTCCGAATTGAAGCCGGCCGCCTGGCGATACGAATCGAAGCTACCGAAGTTCGCGGTGCCGCCGATCCACACGCCCAGTCCTTGCGGGCCGCCCTTCGTCACGCTAGTCGACGCCGGGCCGGACGAAGTATCGGCGGGCAAGCTCGTACCATCCGGCGCTTCGCCGGCGCCGATGCCTGGGCGCATAAAGCCGTTGCGCCGTGGCCACATGGCTGCCGTCGCGCCGTCTGCCTGTTGACCGTTCTGCGGTTGACCGGGCAATCCATTGGCATCGGCACCGCCACTCATCGGCTTGCCATCGAGGCTCACGGACAAAGTGTTGCTGAACAGCGAACCGCCGCCGTCGTGCAGGCCTTCGAGGCGTCCGCGGATATTGTCGAGCTGGCTCTGCGCGAACATTTCCGCTTCATTGGTCTGCGCATTGATCAAACCGAGCACATCCGGATTCCTGGACGGATCGGGCTGCTTGGTGACCAGCACCAGCACATCGACCGTGACCGGGCTGCCGCCGGCGGAGGCGAGCACCGCCGTGATCTGCACCATGCCGGTAAAGCTGCCGGTGGGTGTAAAGGTCAGCGCGGTGGGCTGGTTGAGCGAGACATTGCCGGCGCTGGCCGGCGACAGGCCCAGCAGGCTCGAGCCGCTATACGTACCCGGCACGATGCTGCCCAGGTTCACCGACACCGGCGTACCGGGCGATGTGATCACCGTCTTGGTATAGCCGCTGGCCTTGCCCGCCGCCGTGACTGTTACGGTGATACTGGCGGGCTGCGACTGGCCGAAGTTGTTCGACACCACGTAGTTGAAGGTATCGGTACCGACGAAGCCGGCCGCTGGTGTATAGGTAATCTGCTGGCCGTTGGTGGTGGCGTTGCCATGGGCGGGCTGCGTCGCCACGCCGACACCGAGGTACGGCTGTGGACCGGTGGCACCTTCGATCGCCTGGATCAGCACGGCGGTGCCGGTCGTGGTGGAAACGGTATGGCTCGCCGCCTGCGGTACCGCGGAAGGCACGACTGTGACCGTCACCGTCGCCGGTGCAGAGCTGCCGCCAGGATTGGTCGCTGTGTAGGTAAAGCTATCGGTGCCACCATAGAACGTGGATGAAGGCGTGTAGGTGACGCTTTCGCCTGACACCGACGCGGTGCCGTGCTGCGGTGCCTTGGCGATCGCCACCGAGGTCACGTCGATACCGACGATCTTGCTACTGAGGTTGATCGTTGCCGCGGTGTTGTAGTTGGTATTCGCGCTGACATCGCTGACGGTGGGCGGCGGCGGATTGGTGATCGTCACCGCCAGCGTCGCCTGCGGCGCGGCCACATGGCTGCCGTCACCGGCCTGGTTGGCGGTGACGTTGCAGGTACCGGCCGACAGCGTGGTAACCGTGCTGCCCTGGATCGAACACACTGATCCAGGTGGGTTCGCCACGGCAAACACCAAGGGGCTGCTCGAACCGGTACCGGTAGCCGATACCGTGAAAGTACCGCCTGGCTTGAATACCGGTGCAGCCGGGTTGGCCACGAAGTTGGTGATCGACGCGGCCGCCTTGGGCGTCACGCTGTTGGAGGCCGCGGAAGCCACGCTGGTGCCGGCCGCATTGGTCGCGGTCACCGTGAACGTGTAAGCCGTACCGTCGGCAAGACCGCTCACCGTGCAAGGCGAATTGGCGCAGGTACCCGTGATACCGCCCGGACTGCTGGTGGCGGTGTAGCCGGTGATCGCATCGCCGCCGGTCACGGTGGGCGGCGTAAACGTCACCGTGGCCTGTGCATCGCTGGCGGTGGCGGTGCCGATCGTCGGTGCGGCCGGCGCCACGCCGGCAATCGAGAACGACTGCGTGACTTGCGCCGCCGCCAGATACGCACCGTTACCGGCCTGGTTGGCATTGATGGTGCAGGTTCCCGGCGTCACGGTGGTCAGCACACCGCCGGAAGTGACGGTACATACCGCCGTGGTGCTCGACGTGAACGTCACCGGCAGGCCGGAGCTGGCCGTCGCAGTCAAGCTCGGCGTGGTACCGAAATTCTGCGTGCCGGGATTGCTGAAGGTGATCGTCTGGTTGCCCTTCGGCGTCACCGCGTTCGACGCGGCGGACGCACTACCCGTGCCGATGCCGTTGGTCGCCGTCACCGTGAACGTATAGGCAGTGCCGTTGACCAGCCCGGTCACGGTACACGGCGAGGTCGTGCAGGTTCCGACACTGCCGCCCGGACTGCTGGTGGCCGTATAGCTGGTGATCGGCGAGCCGCCTGACGATGCCGGCGCCGTGAAAGTTACCGTCGCTTGCTGATCGCCTGCGGTCGCCGTGCCGATGGTGGGCGCACCCGGCACCACCGCGTTGACGGTGAACGACTGGCTGACTTGCGGCGCAGGCAGATAGGTACCGTTGCCAGCCTGGTTGGCATTGATGGTGCAGGTGCCGGCGGTGAGGAAGGTCAGCGTGCCGCCGCTGGTGATGGTGCACACCGCGGTCGTGCTCGAGCTGAAGCTCACCGTCAGGCTGGAGCTGGCCGTGGCCGTCAGCGTCGGCGTGGTGCCGAAGTTCTGCGCACCCGGATTATTGAAGGTAATCGTCTGCGCCGACTGCGGTGTCGTGCTGCTCGATGCCGCCGATGGCGCACCGGTGCCGGCCGAGTTGGTGGCGGTCACCGTAAAGGTGTAGGCCGTGCCGTAGGTAAGGCCGGTCACGAGGCAAGGCGAATTGGCGCAAGTACCCGTCAGGCCACCCGGGCTGCTGGTGGCGGTGTAGCCGGTGATCGCAGCGCCGCCGTTGAACGCCGGCGCCGTAAAGTTGACCGTCGCCTGTTGCGCGCTGGTGGTGACCGCACCGATGGTGGGCGCACCCGGCACCACCGCGTTGACGGTGAACGACTGGCTCACCTGCGGTGCGGCGCTGTACGTGCCATTGCCGCTCTGATTGGCGTTGATGGTGCAGCTGCCGGTAGTGATAAAGGTCAGCGCGCCGCCGCTGGTGATGGTGCATACCGCGGTCGTGCTCGAGCTGAAGTTCACCGTCAGGCCGGAGCTGGCCGTGGCCGTCAGCGTCGGCGTGGTGCCGAAATTCTGCGTGCCTGGATTATTGAAGGTAATCGTCTGCGTCGCCTGCGGCGTCGCACTGTTCGAGGCCGCCGATGGCGCGCCGGTACCGACGCCGTTGGTCGCCGTCACCGTAAAGGTATAGGCGGTACCGTTGGTAAGACCGGTCACCACGCACGGCGAATTGGCACAGATACCCGTCAGGCCGCCCGGGCTGCTGGTGGCGGTGTACTGGGTGATCGCCGCACCCCCGGTAAAGGCCGGGGCGGTAAAGCTGATCGATGCCTGCGCACTGCTAGCCGTGGCCGTGCCGATAGTGGGCGCACCGGGTACGACCGCCGCGACGGTAAAGGTCTGTGGCACGGTCGCCGCCGCCGAATAGGTGCCGTTGCCCGCCTGGTCCGCATTGATGGTGCAGCTGCCGGCGCTGATAAACGTAAGCGCGCCGCCGCTGGTGATCGTGCATACGCCGGTCGTGGTCGACGAGAATGTCACAGTCAGGCCGGAGCTGGCCGTGGCGGTAAGCGTCGGCGTGGTGCCGAAGTTCTGCGTGCCCGGATTGGCGAAGGTAATCGTCTGCGTCGCCTTCGGCGTCACGCTGTTCGATGCCACCGACGCCGGACCGGTGCCGTCCCCATTGGTCGCCGTGACCGTGAAGGTATAGGCGGTGCCGTTGGTCAGGCCGGTGATCACATGACTGAGCGAGGTCGAACCGGCATTCGAATCAATGCCGCCGGCGGGGCTGGAAACCACCGTGTAACCGGTGATGGGCGAGCCGTTATTGTTGGCTGCGCTGAAGGTCACGGTGGCCTGCGCCGGGGCGGCGCTGGTGGCGCTTACGCCGGTCGGCGCACTGGGCACGGTCGATGGCGTAACGCTGTTGGACGCCGCCGACGGCGTGCTCGTACCGACAGCGTTGGTGGCAGTAACCGTGAAGGTATAAGCCGTCCCGTTGGTGAGGCCGGTGACCGTACAGGGTGATGCGGCGCAACTGCCGGTGAGTCCCCCCGGACTCGACGTAGTGGTATAGCCGGTGATGGGAGAACCGCCATCATTGCCTGGTGCGGCGAACGTTATCGAGGCTTGTCCGTTGCCGGCCGTTGCGGTACCGATGGTCGGTGCATCGGGAGCGTTGGCAACAATGTGGATAGTGACGTTGGCCGTGTTGTTGTAGACCGTCGTCCCGCCGTCGTCGCCATAAAACGCAATCGACTCCGTATAGCCGGTCGAAACGGCGGAGGTCGGCGTATACAAGATCCACTCGTTGCCATTGGCGTCGTATTCGAGTGTGTAAGTGCCATGCTGCCCGGCGATTTGGTCACCTGGATTGCCCGGGTTGGTTCCCACTGCCGTCGCGTTCGGCGTTGACTGAATATCGCCGTTCGGACTGCAAGGCCCATATGGCCCAGGCAAGTCATAGCGCTGCGATGTCCCGAGCGGGCTGGCGTTGAAGGTAATCGCCACGGTGCAGCCGGTCGCGGTCGTATAGGCCGCCGCTTCACGGGGCCAAAGGCCCCCCAGCATCATCAGGGCCAACAGCAAACCCATGCTGAAAACAGAAGTGATTGCACCCAATAGCCGAGCGCACGCCGCACGATGGCGAACGAAATCCGTGTGAATCATGGTCCCTACCCCTGAGACAACCTACAACGCCTGGCGCGCCTAAGCGGACGCGCTAATGCCGCGCATAGACGCGTAGCGAGAAAAAACCTGTAATCCCCAATACAACACGAAGCTCGAGCAATTGGCCTGCTGCTGCTCGCAAGCCCCACTCAACGGTGCATAACGTCGTGGACAAGATGCCTACAAGTCAAGTGTTATCTTCGTCACGGTTTCATCACATTTGCCGGACCGGGCACGGCTAACATTCGAGCGCCCTCGCAGGGGTTTGCTGGAGCGAGGGCATCGCTGGACATATGCCGCAACCGTGACATTCGCCCCAAGCGTGGCGTCTCGCGGTGTCAAAGCATTGCAACTATCCATAACAGGGGGAAGTCGCATGTCGGAATTTTATATCGGTCAGATCATGATGACCGGCTTTGGTTTTGCCCAACGCGGTTTTGCACTATGCAACGGGCAGCTCTTGCCCGTTCAACAAAACACAGCACTGTTTTCGTTGCTCGGCGTGCAATACGGCGGCAACGGTACGACTAACTTTCAATTGCCCGATCTGCGGGGGCGCACGCCTACGGGCAGCGGTCCTTCGGCGGATCCGGGTTGGCAGCCATCTCCTTATACGATCGGGGAAGTAGGTGGCGTGGAGTCAGTCACTCTTACGGGTACGCAGCTACCGATGCATACCCATCCGGTCAACGCGACCACTGGCACGGGCAACAGCAAGATCCCGACGAATGCGCTTTTGGGTACGAGCAACAACACCACCATTCCGGTATTCGCAGCCGGGGGCACCAACACCGTCCCGCTCTATCCCGCAACCATCGGCATGACGGGTGGATCCGGCCCGCACAGCAATATGCAGCCGTTTCGCGTCATCAATTTCAATATCGCTCTCACCGGCATATATCCATCACGCAGCTGATGGCTTGATGACTCATTCGTTTTCGGGAGGAGAACCAACGTGACGACACCTTACGTCGGCGAAATACGCCTATTCGCATTCCAACGCATCCCCACCGGCTGGATGGCCTGCGATGGCAGCCTGCAGTCCATCGCCAATTACCAGGTGCTGTATACCTTGCTCGGCACCACTTACGGCGGCGATGGCGTAAACACCTTTGCGCTGCCGGATCTGCGCGGCCAGGCGCCGCTGCACCAGGGTACCGGCCTGGGTCTGACGCCCCGCGTGCTCGGCCAAGTGGGCGGCAGTGAAAATGTCACCTTGCTGAGCAGCCAGATGCCGGCGCACAACCATAATTTCATGGTTACCACCAACGCCGCGAGCGCTGTATCGCCGGGCGCGACGGTGCAACCTGGCACCTTGCCCAGCGACCATCTTTATCTGCAAAACATTAGCGGAACACCTACAGTCGACCCCATGGCCGCAAACATGATCGGGCAGTCGGGCGGAAATCTGCCGCACAACAACCTCATGCCTACGTTGACGCTGTCTTTCTGCATTGCCTGGGAAGGGATTTTCCCCTCACAGAGCTGACAACTGCGCAAGCTTATTCGGAGAACGGCATGACCACACCTTTTGTTGGCGAAGTACAAGTCTTCGGTTTCAGCTTTGCGCCCGTTGGTTGGGCCCTGTGCAACGGCGCGACCTTGAATGTCTCGCAATACTCGACGCTCTATTCCTTGCTTGGCACCGCTTACGGCGGCAACGGGACGACCACATTCCAATTGCCCAACCTGACCACGCGTGCGCCGTGTAGCCAGGGCACGGGACTGGGGTTGTCGCAACGCGTCATCGGAGAGGCGTTCGGCGAAGCGGCGCATACGTTGATAACCAACGAGATGCCTATGCATATCCATTCGGCACAAGGGTTTGGTGGCACCGGTACGCGCTCATCGCAGCCTGCTGCCAATGCGGCGCTGACCAGCTCTGGCCTGTTCGAGGACTACAACAACAATCAGCAGCCCAATACCACGCTGCTACCCACCGCGATGAGTACCTACGGCGGCAATCAGCCGCACGAAAATCGCCAGCCTTTTCTCGCCGTGAACTTCTGCATCGCCTTGAACGGCGCCTATCCGCAGTTTTCTTGATGCTTTTGGGCACGCAGCAGGCCGGCTCCGCGACCCCATCGCTCCAGCCTGTTGCGTGCTCTGACCTGATGTATTCCGTCACGTGCAGACACTTGCTGCGTTTCCGCCCAAGCAGATCTTTGCCACTGAACTACCGCCACAGCTCCGGCGTGAGGGCTACACCCTGCGCTGGGTGGCGGAAAGTGATGGTGTGTTCTTGCGAGCGCTTTATGCGTGTTCGCGCGCTGAAGAACTGGCTCTCGTCGAATGGCCCGATGGCGCCATGGCTGCATTCCTTGATAGCCAATTTGCGTTACAGCACCGGCATTTTGTGCATTACTTCGCCGACGCTGAATTCCTGATCCTGGAATACCAAAACGAACCGATTGGCCGTCTTTATGTTTCGCGCCAAAAAGCAGATTGGTTGGTGATCGACATCGGACTTATGCCGGCCTATCGCGGAAAAGGTTTGGGCAGCGCGCTTTTGACGCAGTTGCTTGCAGCAGCGCAACGAAACGGAGCATGCAGCGTGGCGCTGCATGTGGAGCAACGCAATGTTCGAGCCCATCATCTTTATCGAAGATTAGGTTTTCGCGATGAATCCCTGGAAGGTTTTCATCAACTCATGCGCTGGCGCGTCCCAGGCGGCGACGTTCAATTGAACACTGCCTGATAGACAAATCCGTCCTGATTGCGCGCCACCGGCACCAGGAAGATGCCGAAGTCGCCGACCCCCGGATTTTCCATCTGATAAATGCGCTGCGGAAACAACACCGCTGAGGTGTGATGGAACAACAGCGAGAACGGCGCACGCACCATGCCGGGCACGGCCGCGGCTGGCAATGGCCGTGCTTCGACCAATACGAACGGCGATTTGCCGTGGCCAAGGTCTACGGTAAAGGTTTCGTTGATGCGGCTGGCAAAATGTTCCAGCGTGAGAATTTGCACGCCACATTCCCCTTGTGGTTCGGCGATGACACCAGTGTCGCATGGAAGCACTATGCGCGACAGCTTCGGCAACGCACTGCGCAAATCGGATATTGCACATAAGCGTGCCGAGCTGAGCGCACGCGCCCAGCTCGGCATCTGCTTTTCGATCAATGAATTTCGTTAAGCGCCGGATCGCGCTCCACCTTGAACACCTTGGCCGGCGGCGTGGCCGATTTCAGCAACTTGAGGTGGAAGTTGCGCGCCTGCTGGCAGGCATTGCCGCCACCTACGAATACGCCGCCCTGGTCACATTTCCAGTCGTAGAAGTTGGCGATGCCTCCAGCAAGCTGCAGGCTGTAGTCGGTGCTGAGCGCTGCCGCGTCGAACGGCACGCCAGCTTCTTCGTTCTGGAACCAGCGCATCCATTCTTTCGAACCTACGGGCGGTATTTTGTCCGGCGCCTGGAAGGTGGGATTCATTGGCGAAAGCTGCGGACTTTCCCCGGTCATATGGCAACTCATGCATGAGCTGACCGGATTGTCCACCGGACCATTGAGGCGCCCATTCCAGCCCAGATGCGTAGGCGGCAGTTCAGGACGCGCGTTGATCGCCGACTCCGTAATCGTTGGATTGATCCTGGTTACGGTAGGTTGCTTGTTGGTGTAGTCGTTGCGGTTGTTTTGCGGATCGTTGCCCCACATCACACCCACCGGCACGAGGTTGTCCCAGCCCGGTTTGCCGGTGACCGCGCCGTTGTATTGGAAGGTGCCGAAGATCCAGCCCGTGCCCGGTACGCGGCTGTCACGTACGGCGAAATCCATCTGGATAAGGGCGACATTCTTGATCTCGCGGTTGGCCGAGTCAAAACTGTCGGTGACATAGGCTTGCCACAACACGGGATTGACGAGGAAAGGTACTTGCTTGAGATCGATGTCCGCGAACAATGCTTTGCACACCACCGTGCCGTCATGAAAGCTGTTTGGCTTGGATGTGACAGCGGGATCGGGGTCCTGCGGGTTCTTCCACACCTGGCCGATGGTGTAGCCGCCAACGTCGTTGTAGATGCCCACCGCAAACGTCTGACCCGTGGCGATTTGTGTGGGTGCAAGCTGCCTGGACTGGATCTGTGCTTCCTTGGTTAGCCCATGAATGCCTTCACGTCCCAGCGGCCCGTAGTGCTGCCACGGTGCGTGATACCAATGGCGGATCGTGTTCTTCTGCACGTACCAATCGTTTTCGACGTTGCCTTCCAGGCAGTACTGCTTGACCGCTTCCACGTATGGTCGCCACTGCTCGAAATTGTTGGTGAGCTTGGCGGGCAGCAGCTTGAAGAATGCCGGCACCGGTCCGCTCGGCAGCGTCGCCGGATAATTCTGACTCAGCTGGAACAGCGGCCCTTTGTACGTCGCCGGCGGTTGATAGCCGTAATCCGGAAAGGTACCCGCATTGACCACAGCACTTGTTACGACCAGCGCCGCAACGGCACCGGCCTTTACGCCTTTGGCGAAAAGCATATGTTGTACCCCCTCTGTCGGTCGTCCTCACACGGGCATTGCGCCCGTGCACGATGTCCGGCGTGACGCTGGCCCGGACAGCCATCCAACGCTCCATCGCGGCGTAACTTGAGCCCGGGGATGTCGTGGAAACGTGAAAACGCGACGGCTACAAGGAGGGCAACTTCTGAGTGATCAGTCGGCAGGTCCCGTGCATGCCGCCACACGCTGGCCTTCAATAGCCAGCACCTGCTTGCCATCCAGCACCACCTTGCCGGCGTAATGCTGGGCAGAATCCAGCTGCACGTGCGCCATGCCCTTGTGCGCGTCGCAGCTGACTTGCCATGCCAATGCGGTGCTGGTGCGATGTTCCGCGCTGCGTTGGCAATTGGCTTGCGGCTCGACGCTGTCAGCAAACGTCGTCCAGGGATCGGCGCCATCGTAAAGGCACTTCCATTTCACCTGCTCCTTGCCGTCCTGGAGCGTGTGCACGGTGATTTTCCACAGGCCGGGCATGGCCTGGAAATCGGCCGGATCAGCGTGTGCGCCGCTACTGACGACGGTAGATGCGCTGATCAGCATCAAAGCGGCCACGGGATTGGACCAACGACTGAGATAACCGGTGGAGCATGCTAGCAGGCTCATCGTTCACATCACTAAGATTGGAAAAACATGTCCTGCCTGCGTGGCAGGCAGGGCATGTGCGGGAGCTTACTCAGTTTCGCGCGGTACTGTCGCCATCCCAATGGCGATGAAAATTGAACATGTCCATCAGGTCGCCGATGGCCGGTGCGTTGAGCGGCACATACGGGTTGCTGGGCAGCGAGATCGGGTTGGGCAGGTTGTCGCGGCTGCGATGGGAGATGGTTTCGTCCAGGTCCCAGTTCGCTTCCACGAATTTGTCGAAAGACACGTGATCGCCGTACGTATGCACCACGCGGCCACCCTGCGAGTACTTCGACACCACGATCAGCGGAATGCGTGTGCCGTCGCCGAAGAAGTCGATCGGCTGCACGTAGCCGGAGTCGTAGTAGCCGCCACCTTCATCGAAGGTGATCATGATGGCGGTGTTGTCCCATAGCTTCGGATTGGCCTTCACCGCGTCGATGATCTTCTGCGCATAGCCTTCGAACAGCTCCAGCTTGGACGAGGCTGGATGGCCGTCCAGCAGTCCATCCGGCTTGGCGATGGCTACGGCCGGCAGGGTGCCGTTCTGGATGTCGCTATAGAGGTTGTTGAGGTCCTGGTTGTGCGCACGCAGGGCCGGGTTGGTCATGATCTGCGTGGAATACAGGAACGGATCGCAGATGTTGCAGAAGCTGCCGGCTTCGCCGTCTTCCTTGCCGCCGTCCCAGCCTTCGCCGTAGTACTTCCAGCTGACGTGTTTACGCGAGAGCAGCAAACCAAGGTTCTGCTGCCGGGTCGGCGGAATGGTGAACTGGTCGGCGCCCAGCGGTGCGGGCGTGCCATCGCCCAGGTAGCCGGGGTTGTAGTTGTTCACCAGGTAGTACGCACCTTTCTTGCAATCACCATGGCGGAAGGCGTCATACGGCAGGCTCTTGAGATACTTGCGCACGGCGCCGACGCCGGGCTGGCTGTCGTCCGCACAATTCACGTAAGAACCGCCGCTATAGCCATCCTGCTCCCACCAGTTGTTGGTACCCGATTGCGAGTTCGGGTTTTCGACCTGGTTGGACGGCGGCGCGACGGGATTGCCGTTGGCATCTGCGTAATAGATCAGATCGCCGAAACCCAGCATGATGTGGTTGGCGCCCGTGCCGCCCATCACCGACTGGTGGAAGTTGTCGCTGAGCGCGTATTGCTCGGCCAGTTGCTTGAAATACGGCGCATCACCCTGCGCCATGTTCAAGAACTGCATGGAGGTGGAACCTTCGCCGGTGGATTGGTCCGTGAAATTGGCCGGCTGCGTCTTGCCGTTGTTGCCGGCGCCCATGGTCACTTCCACCCACGGGAACAGGTCCGCGCGGCAACCGCTTGGGTTTTTCCATGTCGCATGGTTCATATTGCAATCGAGCTGCTGCCACATCTGGAAGAAGCGGTGCACCGGACTGTTGGCGTAGTCGTTGTAGCTGATCGAGGCGTGCATATCGACCGGCGCATTCGGCAGCGTGGTGGGGAAGCGCGTGTCTTGCACGTCGTTCGGTAGCCCCGTACCACCTTCGGCGAGGAAGGGATAGTAATTCGCCGGCAAAGCCGGTTCGATCGCTTCGGCTTGCGCAACCGACGAAAGATACGCCTGGGTCGGCGCACCGCCGGTGTTCATCGCCGGCAGGTTGGCATACGCGCTGGTGTGCGGGGGCGCGAGCGAATAGTCGCCGGTCTGGCTCGCCTGCCACTGCTGCGCCCTGGCCACGTTAGGGCCGGGCGTGCCGTCGGCTTTCACGACGCCTTCGGATAGCAGGTTCTCGACGCTTTGCCCTTTCGGCGGCGTGTAGGTGGCGAACACGTGATCGAAAGTGCGGTTTTCCCCAATCAGCAGGATCACATGCTTGATCGGCGTGCGGGTGCGGCTGCTCGCGTCCGCGGCATCCGGGTTGTAGAGCGTAATGGCGCCGCCGGGTTGGCCGCTTACGGGCTTGATGGCGGCGGCAGGTACGTTGGCGCGGAATGTTGCGTCATTGGATCGATCGGTGTTCTGCGCATTCGCCACGCCGACGAGGCTGGTGACGAGCGCGCAAAGCACAAAGGGCTTGAACCGGGTACGGCCATACTTCGTGGGCATAGCTGGTGTCTCCTGCTGGCATCTCGCGAACGCCTGCAATCGAGTAATCCCCCTGATTACGGTCTGCGTATCTGACTTACCCCCACAGACCGCCCGGAAGTCTGCGCCTCGCATGTGACGTAACGTTGGCAGCAACGCGACAAGGCGTCATGGCGCGATGACAGTGGTGCGACAAACGTGATGGGTTGCGCTGCACATTGACGCACCCTTTACGAATGCGCGGGCAATACCTCGTACGGCCGCATCATTTCGTTGTCTTCGTGCTCGAGAAGGTGGCAATGCCAAACGTAGCGGCCAGGCTCGCCTTCGAAGCGCATGGCGATGCGCGTGACCATGCCGGAGTCGGCGCGTACCGTATCTTTCCAGCCGAGTTCTTGCGGTTCTGGCGCAATAGGTGGCCCGGTAAATACCAGCTTGCGATGCGCATTCCACGCGAACAGATCGAATGGCCGTCGATCGATCACCTGGAAGCGCACCAGATGCAGGTGGATCGGATGCGCATCGCCGGTAAGGTTGACGAAACTCCAGGTTTCGATGCTGTTCTGGCGCGGATTCTCGGTGACCGGATCGGACCAGCGCTTGCCATCGAGCAGCATCTTCATGGCGTTGCCGTTGGCGTCGTCGCTTTCATTGAGCGTAAGGATGCGATCGTGCACGGCCGTGGTCGGATCGATGCGCGTTACCGGACGCAGCACCATCGGCAAGGTGGATGTATCGCGGCGGCTTGCAGCGCCCACACGAAACTCCAGAATGCCTTGGGACGCGTGCCGCAATTGCAAGGACTTGCCGGCAAAGCTGGCGAAGTCGATCACCACGTCCGCGCGCTCGGCGGGATACAGCTCGACGCGCATGCGTTCCAGCGGGCCCGCCAGCAAGCCTTGATCGCTGGCGATCTGCTGCATGGCTTGATCATGCGACAGCGACAAATCGAAGAAGCTCGTGTTGGCGACATTGATCAAGCGAAACCGATAGCGACGCGGTTCGACGTCCAGATAAGGAAAGACCTTGCCGTTGCACAGCACGAGATTGCCGAGGCACTGCATGACCCACGGTGCATCGGCGTCATCCGACACGGGATAGTAGAGCTGTCCGTCTTGGGCAACCAGCCGATCGCAGAGCATCAACGGAATGTCGTAATCACCCCAAGGCAGATTGAGCGCTTGTTCTTGCGTATCACGCACGATGTAGGCGCCAAACAAGCCGGCATAGATGTTGAGCCGCGTAATGCCCATGGCATGATCGTGGTACCACAGCGTGGCGGCATCCTGACCGTTGGGATAGCGATACAGCGCGGCATGGCCGGGCGTATACCAGTCTTCCGGAAAACCATCCGCCTTGGCCGGCACGCGCGCGCCGTGCACATGCGTGATCGCGCGTACGTCGGGTTTGTCTTTTTCCGCGCCGTGCAGGGTATGGTCAATCGGGAGGAAATGCTGTTGCGGTAACGCATTCACCCATTCGATCAACAGCGGCTCATCGCGTCGTGCTTCGATGGTAGGGCCGGGAAACTGGCCCTGGTAACCCCACAACGGTGTCAGTGGAATATCGCGGTGCAGGCGCACTTTGCATGCTCGCATCTCGATCCGGTAATACGGCAGCGTGCGTCCCGGACGCATCGGATCGGCGCGCTGTTCCGTCGCGTGCGCAATGGCCAGGATGGGCAGCGGATCGACAAATCGCGCAAGCGAGGTCGGGTTGATCAGTGGCACCTTGGGTGCAGCCAAGGTCGCAGCGGTGGTGCGCATGGGCATCGACATCGGCGCGGTGCCGGCCTTCGCCATGCGCCACGCATCGCCTAGCGCACAGGCGCCGACGATGGCGCCGGCACTACGCAGAAAATCACGCCGTGTGACCGTCATCGGGGGTTCGCCTGCCTGCCACTGGGCTCAAGATATTGGCTGAGGCTCTGGAGAGTCATCCAGCCGACACTACGGAACAGGTATGACAGAACTGTGGCAACGGCGCTCCGTCGCCATGAGGCTGGGTCTGCACCCCAGCCTACGCGGACTCAATGACTATCGGCGCCTTCTTCGACACGCTTCCACACCGACACCGGCACATCGCCATTCGGACGCGGCGGCACGCGATAGCTCAACACGCCATCCTTCAATTCATAGTGCCGATGCTGCTCCTGCCCTTCCCAATTGGGAAACGACGCGCCGTCGATATGAAAGATCAATTCTCCGCTTTCCGCGTCCACACGCACCGTGCCGAAGTGCGTGCTGGAACCCATCACGGCTGCCTTGTATTCGGCCTCGCTGCCCTTCGCCTTGTCGCCTGCGCTGAAGCGCGGACGATCCGCGCGGAAGATTTGCAGCGAGTAGCGTCCTTGACCGTCGATAAGCAAGACGCCCTTCGGATTCACGCCGAAGTCGGAGGTGCGCGAGCCGTCTGCATGCAACACGTCAGCGGCAACCAAGGTCCATGTGCCGGCTAAAGGGGAGGTGTTCATCGGCGCTGCAGCAAATGTCGAAGCAGACCAGGCGATCAGCGATATGGCAACCAAACGACTGATGCGTGCGAGTAGCGTGTTCATGGTGGCATGCTCAGGGTGGGGAACACGCAGCTTAGTCTGGCGTCGCGACCGGATGACAGCCGCTGATATATATTTCAGCGATTCGAAAATCCCATGATGGACGCCGTGAAGGCCTTTGTGCTGATCGCCGATATGCACTCGACGCACCGTGCCCAAGGGCACCATCGCTGCCAGCGCCATGCGATGCGCTCGTTGGGCGCGGCGTTCGAAAGCCTTGCAGCGGCGTGCTTTCGTAGGCTGAGATGAAATCCCAGCATTCCGCCATCGAAGCTGGGATTTCATCCCAGCCTCCGATGGGTATCTCAGTGACGCATGGGTAAAACGTCCACCGATTGCACCGTCACCGGCAGCGCCGTGCCCTGCTCGAAAGGCGCCGAGGGTGTCAGCTCCACTTGCATCGCATAAGGGTACGTCGTGCGGTTGCGGCGAACGCGCAACGATGCGCTGCCGGCGTCAGCGCCATGCAAGCTGAGCGGGTAGCGTTGGCCGTCGACCCACACATTCACCTTCGCATTGGCCGCCGCAGCGTTGTAGTGCAGCGTAAGCATGTATTCCGACGTTTGCGCATCCAGCTTCCAGCTCAACTTGTACAACGTGGCGGATGCTTCATAGCCTTCGCCGTTGTAGTTGAGATAATGCTCGGCCTGCGTGGGTTGCAAATGAAAGCTCCCATCCGCAGCGGCAGCGATGATGCTCGGACGAACGTGCAGCGGGCCATTGAACGGCAGCACGATCACCGGCATGAAGTCGTCGACGTTGTCGCCGGCATCCGCCGTTGGCCAATCGGCGAGATGATCCAGCGCGATGCTTACGTCATGGCCATCCCGCTTTACTTCTACCGTTGAATCAGCCGCGCCTAATCGATAGGCGGGGCCGAACGTGGTGTCCGCCAACCCAGGCACACGCAGTTGATGATCGGGCGGCAGCTTTGCCACGAATAGGTAAAGCGCATGCGGACCGACGGTGGCGTAGCCAAAATCCAACGCGGCGAACGGTTGTTTCCGCGTACCGTAAATCGCCTCGCCGTTCTGCTTCAGCCACGTGCCGATGCCCTGCAATACCTGTGCCTCGTACGGCACGACAGCACCATCGCCTTTCGGGCCGATATTGAGGATGTAATTGCCGCCCGCGCTGACCACGCGCACCAACCGCGCGATGTTCTCGCGGATCTTGCCCGGCAGGTCGTTCCGCTCCTGCCATGAGCGATAGCCCCAGGTTTCGGGAAAGATGGACGCGGGCGCTTGCCACGGCAATTCCATCGCGACGTCGGGCTCGGCGTTGTCGCCCATCACCGCAAAGTCGCCGTAGTAGTTCCACACACGGCCGGAGATCATTGTCTGCGGCTGCAACGCATGCACGGTGCGCGCAAAGTGTGCGCTTTGCGCCGGCGTGGGCTTACCCATGTCGAACCAGATTTCGGAGATCGGGCCGTAGTGGCCCAACAGTTCCTTCAATTGCACAACGTTGAAGGCTTCTTGTTCGGAGGTGATCGGATTGCTGTTGCCTTCGATGTACTTGTTGCCGCCCGGGTGATGCCAGTCGATGGTCGAGTAATACACGCCGAACTTCAGCCCGCCGCGTGCACAGGCTTCCGCGAGCTCCTTCACGATATCGCGGTGATAAGGCGTGCCATCCACGGCGTTATAGGAAGTCTCAGCCGTCTGGAACAGGTTGAAACCATCGTGGTGCTTGGCGGTGATCACGATGAATTTCATACCCGCGGCCTTGGCCAGCGCCACGATGGCATCGGGATCGAATTTCTCCGGATCGAATTGCTTGGCGAGCGCTTCGTAGTCCTTCGGTGGAATGGGACCATTGGCGAAAATCTGCTCGCTATAACCGTTGTCCACACGCTTGCCGTTCCACATCCCGCCGGCGATGGAATACAGGCCGAAGTGGATGAACATGCCGAATTTGCGGTCTTGCCAGGCTTTGATGGTTTCGGCGCTGGGGCCGGGCGCCTGCCGTGGCTGTGGTTGATCGAGGGGACGTTGTATCGCAGGGGCGCCGTCAGTAGGTGTGGCCCAAGCACCTTGAACGCAACACGCCGTGGCGATGAGTAGGCAGAGGGCAATTCGCTTGATCGTGCTGGCCTTTCTCATGCGTACGCTCAGCGGTTAAAGCTAGGACCTTGCCATGAAACGAACCTTGTTGGGTAAAACCTCTGGACGATCCAGCCGGGCGATTCAAGCTCTTGATCGATGACTTGGCGCGCCTTGATTTCCGGCGTCATGCTGATCCCACAGTTGTAGGCTGGATTAATCCAGCAAGCGCGCCGTTATGCGAGACGGTGATGCCTGGGACTCCGTGAAGGGTAAGGAACTCCTCTCCCTCTTTTGCACTTTCGAACTGCGGTATGTGCGGCTCCGATTCGCTGAATACGCGTGGCAGCCACTCGCTCGGCGCCACGGTTTCGGGGCCAACCGCAATGGCTGTCAGATAGCCATCGAGCGAAGAGAGGATCATGCCGTCTTCCGGGACGTCACCAATCAGGAGGAGACGGTCCAGGCGCTTGAGTTCCTGGCTGGAGAGTGGCCCGTGCAGGTTCTTCATGATGTGCGGGCTTGGGAGTCGTATCAAAGGGAAGCGATCTTAGCGACGCCATTGCCAAAAACAACAACGGGCGCCGAAGCGCCCGTTGTTTTTCATCACCTACAGCAGCGATCAGATCGCGTAGTACATCTGGAATTCCAGCGGATGCGTGCTGGCGCGGTAGCGCGTCACTTCCTGCATCTTCAGTTCGATGTAGGCATCGATGAAGTCGTCGGTGAACACGCCGCCAGCCTTGAGGAAGTCGCGGTCCTTGTCGAGCGCTTCCAGTGCGGCGTCGAGGCTGGAGCATACCTGCGGGATGTTCTTTTCTTCTTCCGGCGGCAGGTCGTAGAGATCCTTGTCGGCGGGCGCGCCCGGGTCGATCTTGTTCAAGATGCCGTCCAGGCCCGCCATCATCAGCGCGGTGAAGGTGAGGTAGCCGGACTGGATCGGGTCGGGGAAGCGCAGTTCGATGCGGCGGCCCTTCGGGTTGGACACGAACGGAATGCGGCAGCTCGCCGAGCGGTTGCGGGCGGAGTAGGCGAGCATCACCGGCGCTTCGAAGCCCGGCACCAGTCGCTTGTAGCTGTTGGTGGTGGAGTTGGCGAACGCGTTGATCGCCTTGGCGTGCTTGAAGATGCCGCCGATGTACCACAGCGCGAGCTGCGACAGGCCGCCGTACAGATCGCCGGAGAACAGGTTCTTGCCGTCCTTGGCTAACGACTGGTGCACGTGCATGCCGCTGCCGTTGTCGCCGACGATCGGCTTGGGCATGAAGGTGACGGTCTTGCCGTTCTGGTGCGCCACGTTCTTGATGACGTACTTGAGCGTCAGCAGCTCATCGGCCTTGGTCACCAGCGTGTTGAACTTCACGCCGATCTCGCACTGGCCGGCATTGGCCACTTCGTGGTGATGCACTTCCACCACCTGGCCGAGCGATTCCAGCACCTTGCACATGTCGGCGCGCAGGTCGCCGAGCGAGTCGACCGGGCTGACCGGGAAGTAGCCACCCTTCACGCCCGGACGGTGGCCGGTGTTGTTGTCCTCGTACTTGTAGCGCGACGACCACGCGGCTTCTTCGGAGCCGATTTCGTAGAACACGCGGCCCATGTCGTTCTGCCAGCGCACGGAATCGAAGATGAAGAATTCCGGCTCCGGGCC